>JAAYFA010000125.1 GCA_012728445.1 Clostridiales bacterium
CCAATAAGAAGATAGGTGACAACCGACCTTACCGTTGTTGCAGAATCCGGAATATCGGCAAATTCGATAAAATCATTAATCAAAAGCCGGGCGAGGTACGCATAGCACTCCGGCATGGTCATGGCCGCTACCTCTGCTTCGGTTGCAAAGACAAAGGTGTTTTTCAAAAAGCCTAAGCCGGGAATGAGGTTTAACCCGAGCCTAACGAGTCCGTCAATCAATTCAACCAAAGCTTCTTGGACGTGAAGGCCGGTATCGTCCAAATAGAAATATACATCCAAACCACCGTCAAGGAACATGAACTTGAGTGCAGCGTTCATCTGTGACAACGGGGTCAACAAGTCTGCCGGTGTGTAAGGTACATCGCCGGCAATTTCGGATATTATTCCGATAACCATTTCAAAGTTAGGCGCTTCGTCAAAATTACCTTCGGGGAATTCCGGCGTCAATTCAACACCGGCAAGCCCAAGCAGCAACTTTGAAAGCATGGGTACAAGAAGATCACTTACACCCGAGTTTATAATATCTGTTAAAAGTGTATAGGTATTTACATTAAGGTCGGCTTTGCCAAGCATACTAGGCATAATACCGTCATATTTGCCGGTTACGGGGTCTTGAACGCCAACAAGTAAACCGTCAATCATGTTTTGAACCAAACTGTCAACCGTTGTTCCTGCGGGTGGTAGCTCCTTATCGTTCAGCGCTTTGAGAACGGCATCTTTAAGCGTACCGGGAATATTATGGATCGTATCCGGCAGGTCCGTAACGGTTTCAACAACCCCCCATTTGAAAGAGTCGTCGATTATCTTTCCGATTTTTTCATGGTTGTCTCTTAGAAAAGCGCAAAGAGCAATAACAACATCCAAGTCGGTCTTACCGCTCTGTGTTCTTTTCGGGCAATTTTGTATCCAATTCATGTTCAACTTTTCAAGATCGCCAAAGTTGAGAACGCCAAAGGCAAACTTAAGCCAACTCCAGCCCCACAAGCTGGAAATAGAAGATGTCGCTCTGTCAATGGACCTGAGGTCAATGGTCTTGCTACTGACCTTAATGTCGAGCTCAAATGTCATGTCTTTTTCTGCAAGCATCTCATCGAGCATATCCAAAATCATAGAAGCCGCTTGAGCGGGCGATATGACCGGATTGTCGAGGACGTCGTAGCTGCTTGGTTTAGCATAACTAGTATGAGCCGCAAACACTTGTACGGGGACAACTGTCAGCAACATCACAACTGCCAAGAGTACGCTGATGATTCTTTTTGATTGCTTCATTTAAGAGCACCTCCATAAAAATAAGACGGTTTGTTTTTGGCTAACTTTAAATTTGCTTCGTTTTTGCTGGGTTGAGCAATAAAATACAGCAAGCAAGTAAAACAGTTCCCGACTGCATCATAGTATAAACCCACTATCACTATATACTATTAGAAGGCAAGTGTCAACATATTGTTATAATTTTTTTGTTTTTTATTGGTTTTTTATAGTCTTGTTGCTGTTTTCGAACACTATCTATAAACAGTCTGAATTTTCACCAAACACAAATATTTCTTATCAAAATGTCTTGATTTTTTTCTGTGCATTCGCTATAATACTAAAGCGCTGAATTATAAGGAAAATTACAGATACGGAGAGTTGTCCGAGTTGGTCTAAGGAGCACGACTGGAAATCGTGTAAGCCGCAAGGCTTCGAGGGTTCGAATCCCTTGCTCTCCGCCAAATTTTTATGCGCAAGTTAAGAGCGAAGAGTAGAGGTCGTTTGTTCCCGTTTTAAAAGACGGCGACGCCTTTTAAACTTTTCGCTCTTAGCTTTATAGGTAAAGACTGTATTATATGGTATAGTTGACTTGTTGGAGGTGTTCTTATTGGGTAAACTTTATAAAGCATACCTGCTTTCCTATCATCCGGAAATAATGGAGGATAGGCAGTTTATGGACTGTATTGCCGACCTTTTCAATACGCCGGAAATACAGGGGTTAGAAAAATTTGAACAGCACTTGTTGATCAATCGCCTTCAGCACATCACCAGCGTATCCTATTTAAGCTTCAGAATTTGCCGCAAGTTGCGCTGGGACTGGCATACCGCTGCAAGAGGCGGCATTCTTCATGATTTGTTCTATTATGATTGGAGAGAAAACGACCGGAGCCATCGCCCGCACGGTTATCTGCACCCCGGGTTTGCCTTGAAAAATGCGCGTGAGCTCTGCGGTGCGCTTGACAGAAAGACTGAAAATATTATCATCCGACACATGTGGCCGCTTACACCTATTCCACCGCGCTACAAGGAAGCCTTCATTGTCAGCCTGGCCGATAAGTATTGCGCCTCCAGGGAATTATATGTATCGCTTTCAAAGAAATACCGCATCCGTTTCTATAAATCTATTGGTCTAACAGAGTAATTCATCAATCTATAATTGGGAGTTGTATCATGTATACGTTGTCGCTATTGGTTCTTTATTACTTTTTTTACAGTGCGTTGGGCTGGCTTGTTGAATCGATCTACTGTTCCATCGGTGAGCGCAAGTGGATTAACAGAGGTTTTTTAACCGGCCCACTTTGCCCGATTTACGGTGCCGGCGCCGTGGTGATGGCTGTTTTTTTGAAGCCACTGAAAGAATTGCCTTTCCCTGTCAGTATTTTCGGCGTAAAGTTTTCAGTGACTCCCCTGCTTGTTTTTGTTGTCGGCATGATATTGGCGGACATTGTCGAGTTTATAACAAGTTATGCGATGGAAAAGCTATTCCATGCACGCTGGTGGGACTACTCCGAAAAGCCGTTTAACATTCAAGGCAGAATTTGTCTGCAACATACGATGTATTGGGGAACAGCTTCAATCGTTTTTATTTATCTGGTTCATCCATTCTTTTCTAATTATGCCGAAAAACTGTTCCCGCCGGCAACGCCAAACATACTATATATAACATTAGTGGTCCTTCTGTTTATCTTCGTGCTTGATATTATCAATGCAGTTCGCAATGCGATGGACATTAAAAAGGTCATGGACAAAGTTCACAAGCTTACAGACTCCATAACCAGTGTCGCCAATGAGATTAAAAACAATGTTGGAGGTCGCCTTGATGGGTTCCAGGCGTCGGCTTCAAAGCGAGCGGAAAGGTTCGGGTTTTGGAGGGGTGATGTTGCAAAGCAAACGAGTGATATCTTGGATGTTTTTGGATCTTCAATCCGCGAAAAAAGAGTTGATAAAGAAAAAATTAACCGTCTTATAAATGGGTATCCGAACTTAAGCAGAGTTGCCAAAAAGCAGCTGGATTCATTGGAAGAACTACTTGCCGATATTAAAAGCAGGATTATGGATGATAACGAAGAAATGTATTAACCTCTATCCCCTATCGGTTTTTCAGTAAAATTTGTTTTCATATTTTGGTAGGACGACAAAACAACAAAAACGCGGTATTGACGCGTTTTTGTTGTTTTTATTTTAGTTGTTAAATTAGGTTGAGATGACAGCCACTTCATCATTCTTGACGACAACGGTTACTGTTTTGATTGACCTCCCGAGACTGTCAACAATCAGAGAGGCAATCTTGTCCTCAACACTACGTCGTATAACGTTGCTTAAATCTCTGGCGCCACGTATTCCTCCAACAGAGGACCCGGCAAGCACTGCCGGAACACCGGCTTCCCATGAAAATATAATGCCCTTATCGCGAAGCGGCTCAACGAGCTCATCGAGCATAAGCACAGCGATACGCTCGTAGTCTTCGGCTGACAGTTCGTTAAATACGGCAATTTCGTCAACGCGGCCGATAAATTCGGGGCGGAGGAAATCTGACAGCGCTTTCATCACTTTTTCTTTTGAAGCATCACTTTTGCTTTTTGTAAAGCCAAGGGCACCTTCTTTTTTGTCGCTGCCTGCGTTGGATGTCATAATGATAACCGTATTTTCAAAGCTTACGGTTCTGCCTTGTGCATCACTTATTTTGCCTTCGTCAAGGATTTGCAGAAGAATATTCATCACATCGGGGTGTGCTTTTTCAATCTCGTCAAAAAGGAGAACCGAATATGGTTTGCGTCGCACCTTTTCGGTCAACTGTCCTGCTTCGTCATAACCGACATAGCCGGGCGGCGACCCGATGATTCTTGAAACGGAATGTTTTTCCATAAATTCCGACATATCGAGCCTGATAAGCGTTTCCGGTGTGTCGAACAACTCGTTGGCAAGTTGTTTGACAAGCTCTGTTTTCCCAACCCCTGTGGGTCCGACAAAAATGAAGGACGAAGGGCGCCGACGGGGATTTATTTGCACTCTGCCGCGGCGTATTGCAGCGGCAACAAGGGCCACCGCGTTATCTTGCCCGATGATTTTTTCTTTCAACTTTTTTTCTAAATCCGAAAGACGTCGAAGGTCGCTTTCGATAACCCTTTGCACGGGGATTCCTGTCCAAAGCTGAATGACTGTGGCAAGGTCTTCTTCGGTTACCGCGTTATCTGACGCGAGTTCTTCAAGGTTCGGCATCGTGTCTTCAAGAGCGGATATTTCAGACTTCAGCTTCGCAATTCCCTGAAAATCAACTTCTTCATCCTCTACATTTTCAACAAGTTGCAGATGTAATGCTTGCAATTCAAGCAGCTTGTTTTCTGCCATCTCCCATTCGCTGATATGCTTGTTCCTCAAATTGGCGCAAGTGCAGGACTCGTCAAGCAAATCAATCGCTTTGTCGGGCAGAAAACGGTCATTAATATATCTTTCCGAAAGGACGACAGATTGATAGATAAGAGAGTCGCTAATAGCAACCCTGTGATAGTTTTCGTAGTAATCTTTTATGCCCAAGAGCATTTGGTAGGTATCCTCAACGGACGGCTCTTCAATTTTGACGGGTTGGAGACGACGTTCAAGCGCAGCATCTTTTTCAATATGCTTGCGGTATTCGTTAAAGGTTGTCGCACCGATTATCTGAATTTCTCCTCTGGATAGAGAAGGTTTGAGAATATTGGCTGCGTTCATGGAACCTTCCGCATCGCCTGCCCCGACAAGATTATGGACCTCGTCAATAAAGAGGATGATGTTCTTCTCAGCCTTTACCTCGTCGACAAGTCCCTTTATCCGGCTTTCAAACTGTCCCCTGAACTGTGTACCCGCAACAAGAGCGGTCAAATCAAGCAGATGTATTTCTTTGTTTGCAAGCTTTGCCGGGACATGGCCACCGGCTATACGCAAAGCCAGCCCTTCGGCTATCGCTGTTTTGCCAACCCCCGGCTCCCCTATCAGGCACGGGTTGTTTTTTGAACGACGGCAAAGGATTTGAACTGTCCTGTATATTTCGTTTTCTCTGCCAATAATTCTGTCAATTTGCCCATCTTTGGCTTTGGCGGTAAGATCTGTGCAATACATGGGTAAAAACTTTCGTTTGCCTTGCTCGGCATCTTTCTTCTTGCCTCTTTTTTTACCGCCCGGTAACCGTTCGTCTTTGCGTGTCGCCTGCCCGTCATCCTGATCGTCGGGCATGTCTTCCGCAGAAATCGGTTCGGATTTAAACCCATCCAAATTCATTTGGCCGAGTGACTCAAACAGCGGCAACGTGCCTGCACCACCCGGTTCGAAGCCGGACCCATCGGCGTTTTCCAAGAAACTATTGAATTGGGTGCTCATTTCCTCGAACTCTTCCTCGGATATGCCCATGCTCTGCATAATTTGTTTGACAGGGCCGATATTCATCTCCATGGCGCATTTCATGCAAAAGCCCACCTGCGTGGATTTTTCGTTTTCCACACGGGTGACAAAAAAGACTGCGGGTCTGACTTTGCATTTTGCGCACAGTACTTGCTTCATGTACTACTTCTCCTTGTCTAGGTAAATAAATTTTAATCATAAACTACTTTGTTTTATCTTCTAAAGGTTTTTCCTTGACTTGACGGAAAAACCCGGGCACATAGCTCAGCAAGGCTAATAATGTCAAAACCGCTGATACGATAACCAAGACCATAACGCTCCACTCCGGCATAACAAGTGATAGATTTTTGCCGTCTCGGACAAAGGCGCCGACTTCCGGGCCAAAGGCGATAATCAATAACATCGTACCGTAAAAGGCAAACGTCGCCATTTTACCCCAGATTTCAGCCGCACCGGGACGAAGTCCTTTTGAGAGCAACACCATTCCGGCTAACAACATAACGACTTCTTTGAAAAAGAAAAAAAGGAAAACACCACTGAAAGCTCTCATCACTTCGCTGTCGACGGACCTGAACTCAAAAAACAGCATGACTGCAATGGTAACTTGTGTTAATTTATCCGCAATCGGATCAAATATTTTGCCGAGTGCGCTTACCTGATTAAAGCGTCGGGCTATTTTACCGTCAAGAAAATCGCTGAGCCCGGACAAAAACAGTACGAAAAGAGCCCAATAAAAGTACTCTTTGTAAAACAGAACTGCAAACACAGGAATCAAAAATACCCTGATTAAAGTTAAAAAATTCGGTATAGTAAGACAACCTTTAAAGAGATCCTTCATAAGCAACGGTTCCTTTCTTATTTAAACAATTATACTCCTCAAATGTGAGGAAACATGCCTGTAAATATTAACAAATTTTTAAATTTGAAAATTATTCAAGATAAAGTTGTTTTCGCTCAGGAATGCAATGATTTTTGACGAAGCAACTGCATCCCCCGTAAATGAATCTTTGCCCCATCCGGCAACAACCTCAAGGATAACGCAAAGAAGAAACACAACGATGACTCCTTTGAAAGCGCCGAGGACTCCCCCGAGTAATCGATTGGCAGTTTTAAGTAGCGGCAGTTTAAAAAACTTATCAATAAGTTTAACCACCACCATTAACAGTATGTACGATAAAACCAGCACAATAATAAAAAGAATTGCGTGTGCGACTGCTGTAATGATGGGTGCTGCGATACTTTGCTCAAGTTCAGTTGCAATGTTCGCACCTTGATTGTCAAGGGCACTTACTTTTTGAAGGATTCCACCGGTGTCAATTCCAATAGAAGCGGCCATATTTAACACGGCCTCCGGTATTGCCGCAAAAACAGCGGCAGTCTGACGGGCCGCGGCACCGGCGCCGGATGCGTCCACTAACTTTTCATTGATTGTTTCAAATACTCGTTGGCTAATAAACCTGTCATAAATAACGGGTGCTAAAACAGCGCTGAGTTGATAGGCAATTGCAAATGCGGCAATCATCGCAACCATGCCGAGGACGGATTTAACAAAGCCTTTAGTAACGCCAACGGCTATCATTGTAAAAAATGTAACAAGCAGCAGAATATCAACCGCATAAGCCATTTGGTTTACCCCCTTCTTTTTTTATAATTATACCATAATACGCAGGGAAATCAAAAATTATTATCGGGACAATCCGACCGTATTATACTGTGTAATTAAGCCTTTTTCAAACAAATAGGTATGTTTTCCAACCACAACAACGCTCTCGGCATATTTGTCGACTTTAAACGAGCCCATAAGGCTACCTGTGTTGTCAAAACACTGCACTTCATCTTCTGTTAAAACAACTACATAGTTTGTGTCGCAAGTGACCCATTTAACTTCTTGCTTGCAGTTCGTTTCAAATAGCAGCTTACCAGTGGGGCTGTACACGACAAGCTTACTAAGCATTTTATTGCCAAAAGGTGATAGGACCAGGGCTGTTTTGCCGTTTTCGTAGGTATAAAACCGTTCTAAAACATCCCCGGCGTCATGCTCAACATCCTGCTTCGTGTTCTCCTTAACAGAGATGGCACTGAACATCTTGTCTCCAATGGCAATCAATGTGTCATTGCTGCCGAACTTGAGTTTGATCATGGCATTTTCCGGGTATTTGAATTCAACTACAGGCACACTCTTGTCAAAATTAAAAACAAGTACTCTGGAATATAATTCGGTATTTTCCGCACCGACAACGGCAACCGCTACACTTTTACCGTTGCCGGACAACGCAACGGCGGATATTCGTTCCGCTGCACATTCCCAGGAAAAAATCGTCTTCCCTTTTTTATCAAGAACCGTCAGGTCACTTTGTGCTGAAATTGATTTCGACGCGATAGCGATGTTGCCCTTTTTGCCGACAGATGCCGTCAAAATATTCTTTTCTAGATCTGTCTTGTACAAAACACCGGACCGATGGATGACTTCTACCCGACCCGAAGATCTGCTGTAAATAATGGCACGACCATTGGCAATGTCTGACTCCGGATTGAGGAATGTATGCTGAACACGAACAACCTCTTTTGCGGTTGAGTTGAGGATTTCAACAGAGTCGTTGCTCAGTAGCATGATACCCGACCCGATACGCTTTGTTGAAACGGTCTCCGTTTTGTCCACGTTAACCGGATAACCGCTGCCATTGCCAAAACTTGCCAGATAATCACCAAAACCGGAGCCGGCGCTTGAGCCTGACATTGCGAGCAGAATAATGACGGCGGCACCTGCGAGGATAACCGAAAAAACAGGCAGCAAGATTGCCCCGGGGGCCTTTTTTCTTCTTTTTATATTCTTTTTGTCTTTTTTATTGTCTTTCAACGAAGATCGCTCCCCCGGCTGTTTTAACCTATGGTTCCAAAACTGTCGTTTTGCAAAAATTTAAACATCAATCAAACGGATACTTTACTTTATTGAGATACAAACCGTGCGCAGGAGCGGTAACCCCGGCACGGGAGCGGTCCTTTGAGTTTATGATGTCCGATATGGTGCCCTTTTCAATTTTTCCTTGTGCAATCTTCAACAACGTCCCGGTCATTATGCGAACCATGTTGTAGAGAAAACCATCCGCTTCAATAATGAAACACACATCATCGCCGACTCTTTCGACATTGAATAGGCTTACGTTGCGGACGGTACTTTTAATTTTGCTGTGTGCCGAACAAAAAGAGGCGAAGTCGTGTTCACCCAAAAACGCCATTGCCTCTTTTGCAAGCATTTCCGTGTCGAGAAGATGCGGGTAATGCAGCGAATATCCGTTTTTAAAAGGATCTCTGACAGGCGCATTCCAAATCTTATAAATGTATTGTTTTGATATGCAGTCATACCGCGCATGAAAGTCAACATCGACTTCTCTGCAAGAAGTGACTGCAATATCAAACGGCAAATTTGCATTGAGTGCACGAACAAGGCGCGAGCACCCCATAGAACTTTGCGTTCGCATGTTAAAGTAATATCTGTTCGCATGGACACCCGAGTCCGTACGCGAACAGCCGATAACGTTGCCACGTGCGCCCAAAACAGTTTCCAAGGCGTCTTGCAGTACCTCTTGAACGGAAATACCGTTTTTTTGAACCTGCCAGCCGTGGTAAGCCGTACCATCATAGGTAAGCGTGAACAAAAGGTTTCGCATTATATCACCTTTGGGAAAAATATATTTAACGAAATTATCCCTGCCAAGAGGGTTCCAGTAAGGACCAGCGCCGCAAAATCCCTCACGCCGAACTTCATTTGCTTCATCCTTGTTCTACCTTTACCCCCGGTATAGCAACGGCACTCCATCGCAAAAGCGAGTTCATACGCCCTGCGAAAAGACGAAACAAAAAGAGGGATAAGAACGGGTATCAACGCTTTCGCGCGGTTCACCAATGACCCACTTTCCCAATTTGCGCCCCGCGCTTTTTGGGCATTCATTATCCGATCGATCTCTTCTATCAGCGTAGGAATGAAGCGCAACGCAAGGGTCATCATCATCGCAATTGTATGGGCCTCGATTTTAAAAACCTTAAGCGGTGAAAGCAGGCGTTCCAATGCATCCGTCAGACCCGTCGGCGTTGTTGTATAGGTTAAAAGCGAGCTGATAATAACCAAGCAGATGATTCTGACGGCCATAAACAAGGCCGTAAAAACACCTTTTTCGGTTATTTTAAAGATCCAAAATTCATAAGTCCACGAATTTGCGTCGCCTGTGGTATAAAAGATATTGAGTAGCGCCGTAAAAACCACAATGAATATTATCGGTTTAAGGCTTTTGAGGATTGTCTTGAGCGGAACTCTCGACACAAGAATTAAAGCAACCGTAAAAACGACCATCAGCCCTAAAGAAAAAAAGCTTTTGCATAAAAATATAATGACAATGATGGCAAAGGTTAAAACGATTTTCATCCTGGCATCCAGACGGTGAAGAAACGAGGTCCCCGGAAAGAATTGCCCGATTGTAATGTCTTTAATCATACAGGCACCCCTTTCCCCAAAAAACGGAGCAGTTCTTGCCTGCCTTGTTCGAGCGTAAATATGTTTGTGTCAACATCCAGCCCACGCTCGCGCAGTCCCGCAAAAATGCGGGTTACCTGAGGGACGCTGAGGCCCATTTTTGATAATTCTTCCCCTCTCGAATACACTTCTTCGACCGTACCGGACATCGCAACCTGAGCATTTTCCAGAACAAGTACCGTTGACGCAAGTTGCGCGACATCTTCCATACTATGTGAAACCAGCATAACCGTATTGCCCGTGTCTTCCCGGTATTCTTTAATTAAGTTTAATATGAGGTCCCGGCCGTGAGGGTCCAAACCGGCCGTAGGCTCATCCATAATTAAAACCATCGGCTCCATCGCCATGACACCTGCTATGGCCGCTCTTCGTTTTTCGCCCCCCGAAAGGTCAAAGGGTGATTTGCTCAGATGTTCCTCTTTGAGTCCGACAAATTCTGTCGCTTTGTGTACGCGGCGGTTAATCTCTTCCTCATCCAGTTTCATATTACGAGGCCCGAAAGCAATATCTTTATAGACCGTTTCTTCAAAAAGCTGATATTCGGGATATTGAAAACATAGCCCGACCTTGAACCGCGCTTGCCTGATACTCGCTTTGCTCGCCCAAATATCCTGCCCCTCGAGTAGCACGGTGCCTTTTTCCGGTTTTAAAATACCGTTCAACTGCTGTATCAAGGTGCTTTTACCGGAGCCTGTGTGGCCGATTATGCCAACAAGCTCGCCATGTTCAATCTCAATATTAATGTCTTTAATCGCCGCAACTTGAAAGGGGGTCCCCTTGCTGTATAGGTGAGTCAAGCCACGTGTTGCTATAACAGTCATCGGCTCACCCTTTCACTGCCGTCAAAACAGCATCAATAAATTCGTCCGCATCCAAAATGTCCGATGGCAGATCTACGCCGTCGCGCCTGAGCAAATAGCAAAGCTCTGCAGCTTGAGGTACATCGAGCCCTACAGATTTTATCAGGTCTAC
>JAAYFA010000389.1 GCA_012728445.1 Clostridiales bacterium
CGCAGTCGCTTTCCGCCCAGGCACAGTCCGCCTTGAGCGAAGCGGAGGCATCCAGAGATAATATTTTAACCTTGCGCGAGCAAGAGTTGGAACGGGCAAAGGCACAGGCCGTCAAGATAACCGAACAAGCCAAACGTGAAGCGTATGCGCTGTTAATGGAACTCGACCTGCTCCGCAAGGAAAAAGGCAACACAACAGACGTCAACGAGCTTGCCCGCCGTGCACGAGCCGCCGTCAAACGCGGCGTAAAGGCGATTGACGTCGCTGCCGACCCGGTGATTGGCTATGTAGACCTCGGCGGCCCTTATGTATTACCCCGCCCGCTAAAGGTGGGTGACACGGTAATTATCGCCGAATTTGGCAATCAAGCCAAGGTGCTCGCCCTGCCGGACAAAAGTGATAATGTAGAATTGCAGGCCGGCACGGCCAAAACAAGGGTAAAACTCAGCGGCCTTCGCCTAGTCGAATCCGCAAAGCCCAACCGCTCCAAATCCGCACCGCGCAGTCGCGGTACCGGGGTGGAAAGCCGGCTGGGTATGCCCGCACAAACAAGCTTGGACCTGCGCGGCATGATGGTGGACGAATGCTTGATTGAACTGGACCGTTTCATCGACTCCGCCCTGCGCACCGGACTTTCGGAATTTACGGTCATCCACGGCAAAGGCACCGGCGCCCTGCGCAAGGCGGTGCAGAAATATTTGAAGGAAAGCCCTCCTGTCAAATCCTACCGTCTGGGTGTGTACGGCGAGGGTGAGGATGGCGTTACGATTGTGGTGCTCAAGTAGGGGCCGCAGGAGAAGCGATTGTGGAACGTGACTGCGTCAGGATGAGCAATGGAGAAGCAATCGGAGTACAATGCAGGCTGAAGATTGAAGCATAAAAATGGGAGGAATTACCATTAAAAAATTTATAATTGCAGTGTTAACCTTTTGCATATTGCTTGGTTTAACCGCCTGCACAGGTAAAAATGACACTGCCACCACCACCGAGGAAGAACACCATCACCACCATCATGGGGATTTAATAGAGTTAGAGAATATTGGATTTTGGCTTGTGGATAAAGGCTTTACACTGACCATTATTGCCTGGCCACCGGGCAGAAGCGAAAGGTTCCCAACAAATTTAACGCCACGGCTTATGAAACTCGGCGATAACGAAAAAACCTTCGTTGAAGAAATTTTCGTCTTTGAATTTGACAGCGTTGAAAAAGCACAGAATGAACTGGGTGATAATGCGGATATCAATAAAATGGTGTATACCAAGGATGCGTTTATTCTGATGTACCCCGGTGAAAATCAAGTAATTGTTGATACGTTGAAGGAGCATTTTGCCCAGGCGTATTGGAAGTAAATTCTGTGTGAATAGAAATTCAAAATAAACCGCATGGAAAGCTGAAAATATCAGCACCATGCGGTTTATTCACAATCGAGTCAAAAGACATCTTGGTTCAAAACAAGTTGAGCGTACCTGCGCTCACTGTTTCTTCCGCCTAAGCGCAGCCTTGCTCCCTTTGCGATCCAACGCCGCATAAAAAACAAACATTACAATAATGGCAATCGGCCCCAGAATAAGAACCTGTGGAACGCCCGGAATAACAAACGGCAGACCCGAGCGCAGGAAAATATAATCCCCTTCCATGCCAAAGTAGCGCGGCAAATACTCGCTGTTAAACAAATGGATAAACAAACCGATAATCGCCAGCCATAGCTTTTTGAATTGGGGTTTGAACTGACCGGTAAAATACTCAAACACCGGGATGAAAATAATGGCCGTGTGCTGGAGGATGCTTTTAAGGATAGAGAAGTTCAGCACAGAGTTTACAAAAATGCCATCGGGGTAGACAAAGGTGATAATACCGCCGATGAATGCAAACACATAAAAAATCTCTTTGAGTGTTTTATTGTTCGTAAACACGATTAACGGAACAAGAACGCCTGCCAGATTGCACGGGTACAGCGGCCAAGTTTCGAGCACGGGCACGCCGCGGCCAATCCAGACGCCGCGCCAGAAGATTTCAAACCCCAAGGAAATAACCGCCGCAACAAGGATAACGTTGCGCTTGTTTTTTGCCGAAAGTCGTTTGCCGACAATGCACATCAGCACCGTCACAACAATAAGTGCAGCTACTGCGAAAAGATGAATTTTGCCGTAAGCAAAATCACCGGGGACGCCCCCCTCACCTGTCCAGAAATATGACAATACGTCACCGCCTAACTTTATAATAGCTTTATCTTAACATCCTTTGCAGCGTCTTGTCAAAACAATTTTGCCCTAAAACATCTCTGATTTATTGTTGTTTTTAGCCCATGCAACGATTTTTTTATTTTTTTGTAAAAGTTTGTTGATAAAGGTTGCGTTACAGTATCATTTATGGTATAACGATGGCGTAGAAACGCGAAGAAGTGCGTTTTAATGGAGGGTTTCAAAATAAAACTAAGGTAACGATGTGACTGAGTTTGATTTTGAAGCTTTCCATTTTGTTTGATACCGGATGTTTTGGTTTTATGTTCTTTTACAGGGCATAAAACCCGCGAAAGGACATGATTCATATATGTTGCCTAAAGAACTGCTGACAAACATACCGCTGCCTGAAGAATTCAGCCAAAAAGCGGAAGCACTTTTGCTGAACAACGAAAAGGCTCTGTTTTCCATTGTTGGTGATTTAAATCTTGCCGGTAAATATGCGAGCTCCGCCTTGGTTGCCACAGACAAACGTCTTATCGTCTTTGCCGAGCGGCACAAGGACGGGGTTTTCATTATCCCTCACAGCGAGGTGGAAGAATCCAGCGTTAAACGCATGTACGGCAATGCGGTGCTCCGAGTAAAAAAGGACGGCCGTCAGCTGGACATCTTTCGTTTTACCTACTCGATTGCCGAGCTCAGCGATGCCGCGGCAATGTTTAGCGAAAATATAGCCAAAGGCGAAGATCCGGAAGCTGAGTTTAAAATAGTCGACGCCACCTTCGAAAAGAAAAAATCCGTCTGCCCCAAATGCGGGCGTGTGCTCAGCCGTCAAGGTGCGGAATGCATCAACTGCGCCTCAAAAGGTAAACTGGCGAAAAAGCTCGTAAAATATGTCCGGCCCGAATGGAAGGTTATGCTGTTTTGCTTAGGACTTTCCTTAATTACGACTGCTATGGCACTTGTACCACCGTATGCAACCAAGTTACTCGTTGACGACGTGCTCATCAACAATGACCTGAGAAAACTGCTTATACTGGTATCCGCCCTGTTTGTTGTTTATGCGTTGCAACATGGCATCGGGGCGATACGCGGCTACTATATGCGCATTACGGGGGACAAAATCGTCACCTCCTTGCGCAACGACATTTACGAAAAGGCACAGTACTTGCCGCTGAACTTTTATGACAAAACCAGCACCGGTTCCGTTATATCCCGCGTGAGTGGTGACACATCAACACTGCAAGCCTTTATGCTGCGGATTACGCAAGAGGCGGTTATACAGTTTTTATTGATGATCGGTATTGTTATCATCATGTTTGTGATGAACTGGAAATTAACCCTGCTGTCCCTCATCCCGGTGCCGTTTGTCGTTTGGGGTGCAAAGAGCTTTGGCAATCGTATCTCCCCTATTTACCGCAAAATCTGGCGCAGGTGGGCTGCGGTCAGCTCTATCTTATCGGACACGCTGCCGGGTATTCGGGTCATCAAGTCCTTTACGGGGGAAGAAAGAGCAGCCACCAAATTTGAGGATTACAATAAAGAATGGCTGCGAGAGGACCGCAAGGCGGCTGTCCTGTCTAACTTTTTCCCTTCCGCCGTTACGTTTTTCGTCACCTGCGGTTCTCTGCTGATATGGGGCATGGGCGGTTACTGGGTCATCACCCAGCCAAAAACGATTTCCGTCGGTTTGCTCGTTTCCTTTATTTCCTACACCAGCATGTTCTACGGCCCCATCAACTTTTTCGCCACGCTCAATGACACCTACCAGAATGCGTTGACATCGGCAGAACGAATTTTAGATGTTATTGACGCCGAGCCCGAACAAAACTTTGGAGAAGGCAACAAGATAGACCGCTTAAAAGGTAAGATTGAGTTCAAGAATGTCAACTTTTCCTTCGACAGAATCAAGAAAACACTAGTCAACATTAACCTTGTTATTGAGCCGGGCGATATTGTGGGCATTGTCGGGACAACCGGCTCGGGCAAAAGCACGCTGGTTAATTTGCTCATGCGGTTTTATGACAATTACGAAGGCGATATTTTGGTGGATGATGTCAACATTAAAGATATTGATTTAACTTCGTACCGTGGTAAAATAGGTTATGTGCAGCAAGAGCCGACGATGTTCCGCGACACGATTTTTCGCAATATCGCCTACAGCGACCCGGAAGCGAACGTGGAACAAGTTATCCACGCAGCCGATGTGGCAAACGCTCACTCGTTTATTGCCCGCATACCGGATGCGTATGATACCATGCTCGGGGAGCGCGGCGTCGGTCTTTCCGGTGGCGAAAAACAGCGGATATCGATTGCGCGGGCAGTGCTTAAAAACCCAAGTCTCTTGATTTTTGACGAGGCAACGGCAGCGGTGGACTCCGAAACGGAGCACTTGATTCAGCAAGCGATCGAGCGGCTTATCAGCGGGCGAACCACCTTGATGATTGCACATCGGCTGTCCACCCTGCGCAAGGCGAATAAAATTGTCGTCATCGACAAAGGCGGAATCATCGAGTTTGGCTCGCATGACGAGCTAATGGAGCTAAAAGGCAAATACTTTAAGCTGATTGAAATTCAATCCCTTTCCGAAAAAATTCGTGAAGGCAAGGAAGCGGAAAACTTTGAATAACGATTTTTCTTTGTGACAAGCGGGAGGATATGATATAATGGCAGATAGAACATATGTTGAATATGACAATGCACGCATAACACGAAACGATGGCATTCTGCTCAAGGTAGAAATGTTTGACGGCAGAGTGTTTGATGACGTGGAAGCACGCCGGCTTTTCCCCCTCACGTGGCTGAAAAAATACATCACCCTATTGGACGAAGAAGGCAATGAGCA
>JAAYFA010000164.1 GCA_012728445.1 Clostridiales bacterium
CCTTTTGAGTATCGCTCGGGAGTTACGGTCAATCGGCGTCGGGATTTATTTTGAAGAACAGCGCATCCATACCATGTCGGGAGACGGCGAGCTCATGCTTTCCATTCTTGCAAGCTATGCCCAGGAAGAGAGCCGTGCCGTTTCAGAAAATTGCAAATGGCGGATAAAACAGCGGTTTGAGAACGGGGAATTATACGGTTTTACCGCCATGTACGGATACAATATAAAAAGCGGCGAAATCACCGTAAACGAAGAGCAAGCCGTGGTGATACGCCGTATTTACGATTTGTATATTGGCGGCTGGGGTTTTTCCAGGATCGCAAAACTACTCAACGAAGAAAATATCCCCGCATACAAAGGTGGTCGGTGGAGCGCATCTCGTGTCGGCGATTTGGTCGGCAATGAAAAGCTAACCGGGTCTGCTTTGTTGCAAAAATCATACACAGAAGACCATCTCACGAAAAAGCAAGTACGCAACAAGGGCGAAAAAGAACGGTATTTCGCCGAAGACACGCACCCCGCAATTATCAGCATGGAGTTGTTTGAAACGGCGCAACAGATACGCGCCGCGAGAGCCAAGCACGTTAAAGCCCGTGATACCAGCCAAAACCGATATCCCTTCACCGGGAAAATCGTGTGCGAGTGCTGTGGGAAGAATTATAAGCGAAAAGTAGTGCAGGGGCGGTCATATTGGCAATGCAGCACTTTTTTGCACGACGGTCGGGATTATTGCCCGGCGCAACAGATACCCGAACGGATATTGGAAGAGTTCGCCGCTGAATTTGGTGGCATGGGTAACATTTCCGAAATTCGTGTGCCGGGTAAAAACAAATTGGTTTTTGCTCTTCACGGAGGGCAGAAAATAGAAAAAGAGTGGCGCATTTCCCGCCGGGACAGTTGGACGGACGAGATGAAAGAGGTCGCTCGGCAGAAAGCGAGGTCGCGGTATGGCAACTAAAGTCACAACTATTCCGGCAACCCTGCATCGCTTCACTTCCGCACCCATCGGAGCGCAGACAAAACGACGGACTGCCGGATACGCAAGGGTCAGCACTGATAAAGAAGAACAGCAAACCAGCTATGAAACCCAGGTTGATTATTACACAAAATTCATCACCGAACGCTCCGACTTGGAATTCATCACAGTATATACCGACGAGGGAATATCGGCAACCTCAACGAAAAAGCGTGACGGCTTCAATCAGATGGTACAGGACGCGCTTGACGGGAAGCTGGATTTGATTGTCACAAAATCAGTCAGCCGCTTCGCCAGAAACACGGTTGACTCACTTCAGACTGTCCGTGAGCTCAAAGAAAAAGGTGTGGAGATTTTCTTTGAGGAGCAGAATATCTGGACACTGGACAGCAAGGGCGAATTACTTATTACAATTATGTCCAGTCTGGCACAAGAGGAAAGCCGAAGCATTTCCGAAAACACGACCTGGGGACAGCGTAAGCGGTTTGCTGACGGCAAGTTCAGTCTGCCGTATAAACAATTCCTCGGCTACAAACGTGGCGAGGACGGATTACCGGAAATCATCCCGGAAGAAGCTGAAACGGTAAAGTTTATTTATCGCCTTTTCCTTGAGGGAAAAACTGCCCACGGCATTTCCAAGATTCTAATGGAACAGAATATACCGTCACCTGCAGGCAAAACCACATGGCAGCCTCAGACGGTTCTTTCGATTTTGCAAAATGAAAAATACGCAGGAAACGCTTTGCTTCAAAAAGGATATACCGAGGATTTTCTCACAAAAAAACGCCGTAAAAACAACGGCGAGATTCCTCAATATTGGGTTGAAAATTCGCACCCTGGCATCATTGAGCCGGAGGTGTTCGATATGGTTCAAGCGGAAATCAAACGCCGCAACAGCCGTAAAGGTCGCTTCAGCGGTGTGGGATTTTTCGCCAGCCGCATTATCTGCGCGGACTGCAACGGATACTTCGGCGCGAAGGTTTGGCATTCCACCGACAAGTACCGCCGTGTTATATGGCAGTGCAATCACAAATTCAAGAACGGCGAAAAATGCTCAACTCCTCATCTAACCGAAGATGAGATAAAAAGCCGTTTTGTGAATGCCGTTAATCGGTTGCTGATAGAAAAAAATAACCTGGTGGCAGACTTCGAAGGAATAAATAACGCATTGTTCGACACTGCTGACATGGAAAAGGAATCCTCCGAACTTCAGAACGAAATGTCTATTGTGGCGGAAATGATTGAAAAATGTATTGACGACAATGCACATCGCAAACAAGACCAGGGCGAATACAATCAACGCTACAGCGGGTTGGTTGACCGTTTTGAGAAAGCGAAAACCCGTCACACTGAGCTTTCAGAACAAATCCAAGACCGAACAACCAGGCGGCGGGCGGCAGAATCTTTTCTCTCAGTTGTACGCAAACAAAAAGCCCTTCTCGCCGAATTCGATGAACAAACATGGTTTGCTACGATGGATTGCATCCCCGTTCAGCGCGATGGGCGGCTGGTATTTCGATTCAAAGACGGTACGGAAATCGAGGGTTAAATAAATATCAACTGACGGCTTGCCAAATATGGTGAGCCGTTTTTCTGTAGAATTTAGGTTTGTAGATATTGGAATGGTTTTTTGGGGGTTCTAAAATGCCCCCCCCTTGTAGAAAAACGCAAATTTGCACCCCCTTTTAC
>JAAYFA010000042.1 GCA_012728445.1 Clostridiales bacterium
AATATCGAGAGGAATGCCATTAGCGGAATCGGAAATAATGCGATCACTCGCTTTTTAAAATTGCCTATATGTCGTGCGGCACATAGCAATTCCACGGTTACAATACAATAAACAAGGACGGCAAAGGCTAAGTTTGCAGCAGAATAGTCCCATATTAAATTTAAAAAATAAATAACCGCAGAGATGCAAGTTGAAAGCCATAGCACAACCATCAACATCAGCGGGAGAGGTGTTTTAGAGGCTCCGGTTGCAAAGTTCTTCGTCCAGCCTTGCAAAAGTTGAATGAAACCACCGCTGTACATTCTAAAGGAAATGTCTTTGCCGCCTAAAAACAGTTTAAACGGAATCCCCTTTGCTTTGAGTTTTTCTCCGAGTGTCAGGTCCTCAACAACAGAGTTTTTGTCGGAAGCATGACCGTCAATTACTTGATACTCGTCTTTGCTAATTAATATAACCGGACCGAAAAGGCCAATATTCTTTTGTGAGAACGGAAAGCTTACTCCGTTCGCCGCAACCATAATCAAGTTGAAAAAGAGGGAGAACTGTTCGTAAAGTTTTATCGTTTGGTGGTATGGCTGAACGGATATGACACAGTCGTATTTTTCATTTGCTTGCTCCAGTTTTTCGATGGCGTTAGGGGCTAGCCTTACATCCGCATCCAAAAAAAGAAAGCTGTCGCCTTGTGCATGATTTGCTCCTACTTGGCAAGCCCACGACTTCCCAACCCACCCGTCCGGTTTTCGTGTTACATTTATCAGTTTAACGCCGTAAGACAAAGCAACAGCAGCCGTGTCGTCATCTGATTCATCATTCACGCAGATAATCTCAAAAACCGGCTTGTTCTGCTTTTTTAAGTCCGAAAGTATCTTTGGCAAGTTGTGCCCCTCGTTACGGGCAGGAATAATAACCGATGTCTTATGCTCAACCATTAAAGAACCGTTCCCTTCCAGAAACGGATGCTTGAAAAACAACAGAACCCCAAACAACAACCCCAAGGCCAATACGCTCAATGTTAGATACAAAAGCCTACATCCTCACAATCTATAAATCAAAATAATATGAATCTAATAAGTATTCTTGACTATATTTTTCTGCCAAACGAAATAAAAGACGTTTCATTCGAGCAAGCGTTGCACCCCCGTTTTGGTAGGCGGATGACAAGGCAAGGAAATTTGTTTTTTCGTTTTCTTGCGCCGCTTCTTTAAAATAACCCCAAACGTGCAGCGCAGCATTCAAAGCATTGCCCGGGGATTCTTCTTTGAGCATGGCATGTTCAATTACCGTATAAAATTCAACAGCCGGATATTCGTTTTTATTTTTCAGCAACTGCCTTATTTCATCATAACCTTGCTTGGATTTCTCTAAAACCGAGTACTTATACTTGCTCCATTCTTTTTCAAGCTTGTTGATAGCTTTAACCGGAGAAAGACTGTTGATGCATTTAACAGCCGAAAGATTCTTATCTTTAACCTCAAGCATTATATCAATATCTTCACCCTGTACGCTGTTATAGAAAGCAATAAACTCATTAACATTAATCGTTTCGGAATGCGAGCCCGCTCTTTTCGACTCATTCTGTTGTGAATAGTGAATTTTCTGCAATCCGTCATCTGTGTTCCATGTTTTCTTGCACAAACTAACCCAGTATGCATCGT
>JAAYFA010000141.1 GCA_012728445.1 Clostridiales bacterium
CTCTTTACGTACAGGCCATTACCGGAATGGCTGGACAGACCGTATGAAACCCCGCCGGCGGTGCCGGTGCCGGAACAACAATTAATATTCAACTGAGGTATTGGACAGCCAAAGGCGGTCAAGAGGAAAATAACAAGTAAGCCATGAAGTACAACCTGGTTTTAAATGTGTCCAATAACGATTAACAAAGCCTTGCTAGTACAGGAGGGCATTTTGAAATTTGAGCTATCTTGGAGAGCAGTGACATAAAATAAAAGTAATTCAATTTTTAGAAAGTCACAATTGATTTCTTGCCAACAAATTTACATTTTGTTATATAATGTGACTAATAAATTTTGACCCGCTTTCTTTTCATGTGACGATGTAAGCTCAAAAGCTGTTTGATATGTGTTATTAACTTGATTAAACACATCTATGAACAGCAGGGAATATCATTTTTAAGCCTCAAATTTTTATGTCAGATGCCTTTGCCGATTGGGAATATATTGTTAATTTAGAGGATCATGATCTTAATAAATTATCAATTAAGGAGGTACGGCAAAATGAAATGTTCTTTTTGTGGTCACCAACTCTCTGATCAAGACAAATATTGCCCTAATTGTGGTTCCAAGGTTGATATCCCACCTGAAAAACAAAGCGGCAAAGAACCAAATATTGTTTCAGAGACTCCCCCTCTTGTTATCAAGTCCAACAATAATAAAAAAATGTCCCCCAAAATAATCGCCGGCCTTGCCGCAGCCTTGTTGATACTTGTCGCTCTTGCGGGATACATGCTCTATGGCTCAAAGAGCGTTTCTGGAGGAGAAGAGTATCAGAAAGCGATGGAATATATCCGTTTCGGAGACAGAAAAAATGGTGTTGAGTGGCTTAATAAGGGGATAAAAAAAGGTGATATTGAAGCTATGTATATGATGGGTGTCCTTGAAAATGAAAATGCAGACATGAGAAGCTTTAAAACAGAAATGTACGAAATGGCCGCAAAAAAGGGCCACGTTAAAGCAATGTACGAACTTGGCATGCATTATAGTGACTGGATCATTTTAGGCGGAACAAATGAACAGGCGTTGGATTGGCTTACCAAGGCAGCTCAGAAAGGCCACACTGAAGCCATGCTGCAGCTGGGCAAGATGTATGAAAGCGGTCAATGGAACTATCCTGCTGAAGAATCCAACATTCAGGAAGCTTTGAAATGGCATAAAAAAGCTGCGGAAGCAGGCAGCTATTCAAAGAGCAGAGCAGCGGGAAGATGAGACTAACGGGGATGAGGACAGCGAAATGGCTTCAGGCGGCAATGACACACCGCAAACATTCGAAGATTTGCC
Source organism: Clostridiales bacterium (assembly GCA_012728445.1). Taxonomy (GTDB): domain Bacteria; phylum Bacillota; class Clostridia; order Oscillospirales; family Acutalibacteraceae; genus UBA1447. Next base: position 1,323 of record JAAYFA010000141.1, read on the forward strand.
TCAGTATGCTCTTCAACTGGTGCAAAAGGGTTTTTTTAACAGTTACGGAGAGGGATACGACAACATTTATAAAGCCTTCAGCAAAAAATTTGATACTGTGTTTAAGACCAATGGAAAGTGGGAGATCCCTGACGAAGTGATTTTTGGCGCCGCTCCAAATTTAGTATTAAAAATTTCAGAAATTGCAGGGATCGACGGAAGAAGGTTGTCTGCCCTTGACAATGCTGTAAAAACACAAGCCAACCTAGCGTTAGACGGGCAAATGTTTGATAATTACCCTATTTTCAAAGTGAAATATAGTGCTATTGGTCCCAATATGCGAGATAAAAGTGTTAAGGCGAAGTATGAAGTGGTCTTTAAAGTTAAGATTTATACCACAGCACCCGATCATTATGAATGGGAGTGCTATGCCTATATGAACGGAAGAGAAATTAACGCCGGTGATTTTCTTGCATTTGTATATTTAAATTAACTTTTATTACGCAAAGTAAATTAATAATAAAATTAAATATTTTAAAATTGGCATAGCGTTGCTAATGAAA
>JAAYFA010000054.1 GCA_012728445.1 Clostridiales bacterium
ATATTTGGGTTGGCCGAAAGCACCTAACCCTTTGCGTTGGCCTATTGTATAACGGATAATCCCTTTATGGTGGCCCAGCACGTTACCCCTCGTGTCGATAAAGTTGCCTTGTGTTTCGGCAAGACCGCAATACCGATGAATAAACGACGCGTAGTCGTTGTCGGGAACAAAACAAACTTCCAAGCTGTCCGGTTTTTGGGCAACCGGCATACCGCTTGCCAGCGCTATGTCTCTGACAGCTTGCTTGGTCATATCGCCCAGCGGAAAAACAGCATGTGCAAGCTGATTTTGACTAAGCATATACAAAAAGTAGCTTTGGTCTTTTTCGCTCTCGGACTTTCTCAGCAGCCACCTATTCTCCGATTTCTCGATCTTCGCAAAATGACCCGTGGCGATATAGTCAATGCCCTCATTTAAAGCGATATCCAATAAAGCACCGAATTTAATATCGCGGTTACAAACAATGCAAGGATTCGGTGTTGCACCACGGAGGTATTCGCCGGTGAAATAGTCCATAACCGTTTTGGCAAAAAGCCCTCGAAGGTCATAAAATCGCAGTTCAATACCAAGGGCCTGCGCAACCTTTAATGCATCCTCCCGTTGTCCGGCAACCTCGCTCTGTGGTGTTTAAAGTAAGTTTGCGCCGATAACTTCCTACCCCTGCTGTTTAAGCATCAGCGCAGCAACGCAGCTGTCCACCCCACCGCTGATGCCCACAAGTATCTTTTTTTTCATCGGCTTCACCTCTTTTTATTCGACAGTTTAATTTGAACATATTATATCACACCGAAGAAAATTATGAAATATATTTGCATAGCCTAAAAACTTTTCTTGCGGATGTTGACAAAAGATGGTATAATATATTTAATTGAGCGTAGTATGCTTTTTTTTATGTATTATAGGAGGGTTGCACATTGAGTGGAGATTTACATTGCCATACAAGACTGTCGGATGGTTCGCTGGGTATTGATGACCTCATCATACTTGCAAAGAAACAAGGTATCAATAAAATTGCCATTACCGACCATGATTGCCTCGCCGGAACGGTCAGAGGTCGTTTAATCGGCGGAAGACACGGCGTGACCGTGATACCCGGTGTTGAGCTTTCTGCCATGGACTCAGAGCGCAACCGCAAAGTTCATATTTTATGTTATTTAGCCGACAGCCCGGACAGACTCGAAGGGCTGTGCAGCCGTAACCTGATGGCGCGTAAAAGAGCGGGCCAGCACATGGTAATTCGGGTTGCAAGAAGATACCCGACTACGCCGGACCTTATTGTCAAATGCGCTTCCGGCTCGACAAGCGTGTACAAACAACATATTATGCACTCTTTAATGGAGTGCGGCTTTACAGACAAAATATTCGGGCCCTTGTATGATGAGCTTTTTACAACGGAAAGCGACACAAATGTCATCGTCAACGCAAGATTCCCGGAGCCAAAAGAGATTATCGATGCGATTCACGACGCCGGCGGCATAGCCGTGCTTGCGCATCCGTTCCTGTTTGACAGTATTGATCTTCTTGATGAACTGATCCCTCTTGGGCTTGATGGCGTTGAGGTATGGCACCCGCTTTGCGAAGAAGACCAACGGGATTACTTGAAAACAGTTGCAGCTAAACATAGTCTTTTAATGACCGGCGGCAGCGATTTTCATGGGATGTACTCAAACTACAACCTCAGTATCGGCGAAATAATGACGCCGGCCGAAAATGTTCGCCAACTGCTTAGCTACAAAGCCCGCAAACGACGTGCCAATGCTTAAAGTCGGCACAAAAACCCATAAATCAAAGGTTCTTGCTTGATTTTTAAGAGGTTTTATAATCGGGATTAGTATCAGGTGAACCAGTGAAAACTAGTAAAACAAGAGCCGGAGGCGAATGCAATGCCAACACAAAGCGACAGTGATATTAAAATCTACGGCAAATGCTTAGACGATACCGACACGTCTGATTTGCTTGAAGCTGCGGAATATTTAAACCGCCAGCGCCGCAACGGCAATATTGCAAAAGCAAAGACCCTGGGCGAAACGCTAGCGGCACTTGACCCGGAAAATGAGAACGGCATAACCCTCGTGGATTTGGCCCCTCATCCCCCGGCAGTATCCCCGGCAATACTAACACAAATAAGGTCCTTGATTGTTTTTCTTGCGCAAACAGCGCTCCACAAGAGGCTTGGCATCCAGTTGCTTTCTTCTTGCGCAGTCAACGCCATGTATGATAAGCTTGTTGAAATCGCGCCGGATTTTTATAACGATATTTGTGACGGTGCGGCGTTTACCTTCTACAGCCTGTCCCTCAAGGAAGAAGATGCGCACCTTGATATCGGCAGACATTTTGCAATGCTTTGCGGTATGGAAGGCAAAAAAGAAAAGGAAGCCTATATATCATTCGGCTCCGATATTTATCGCAATGGCGGCCAAATAATCGATGATATCATCGACGCAACAAAGTTTAAAAGTATCGACTGACAGGCACAAACGATTTAAAAAGCGGGGCAGATAAAAATCTGTCCCGCTTATTTTGTTTGTCATTTATTACTGAATAAAAAAGGGCACACCAAACAAGGTGTGCCCTAAATTTGCTTTTACGGTTTGTTTAGTTCTTCTTTGTGGCAACAAACGCTGCGGCTGCCGCTAAGGAAAGAGTCGCGAAAATTGCGAGACTGCCAACTGCGGAACCTGTAGCAGGAACGGTTTCTTCTTCAACTACTTCAGTGGTTGCTACTACTGTGGTTGTTTCGGGAACGCCCGGTATATACAGTTTAGCAATCAAATCGAAGAGTCCGGTTTCCTTGAGTTTTTCTTTAACATCGGCTAAA
>JAAYFA010000394.1 GCA_012728445.1 Clostridiales bacterium
GTAAGTCGCGAGTTCATCATATTGCACGACGCCGGGACCGGCATCCGCTTTCGCTCTGCCAATATAAAGGGAATTCGTTCTGTTAAATGCATCTCTGCCAAAGTTCGGGTCAATATAAACCACTGCGTCCCCCGCAGTTGCGCCGGCTTTAACTTTAAAGTTAATGTTCAGCACATCTTCCTGCCCTGTCGGAACGACACTGAAAGGAGCGCTGTCATAGCTTGGCGTTATATTGATGGTAATTCCGCCCCATTGCGCTTTAAACGCGGTATCGTTTCTATAGATTACCGGCCAAAAGTCGAGATTAACGGGATCCTGTGTTGCATCAAAGTCATATTTATTTGAAAGAACGGTGCTGTTTAAATTATCGACACTTACAACCTCAAGCTTTGTCTTGTCAAAAAGAACAGGTATATTACCCGCACATATCAGCGCGTTGGAACCCAAGCTGAGTGTCACCGTAAATGTCTGATCACCATCAATGCGATGTACCAGAGGAACGGCAGTCTTGTCGGCATCAAGAGCAAGCGTATTGACCGCTTTCTGCTCATCTCTCAAAGGATAAAATGCCAATCCGCTTGTTCCGTAAGGGTATACATATGCAAACGAAAAACTTGTTCCATAAGCAAATTGCAAGGGAGATTGCGAGGCATCGGTTACCGTTTTGTTGAGTAAAGCACCGAGGTCTTCAATCATCGTTACATAGCCGTCAACAACGCTCTGGCTCTCACTTTGCAAATTTAAGTCGATTAACCCTATCGTATCATCAATCAAGGTCATTGCTTCATCGGTGTAGAAATAGCGGTCTGTAGCGCTCGGTAATTCTGTGAGGATGGCGTTCTCCACCGCCGAATAATCGGCAGGTCCGGCCGCAGAGCTTGATACGACAAACATACCAATTGCCATTATAAGTGCGAGGGCGATGCTGAGTGTTCTTTTTCCCATTTTCATGTTATTTTTGCCTCCTTAAATAATGTGTCTAACTGTATATGCTAATTCCGTTATACATCACGGGATTTCCCAATAAATTGTCTTTGCTTATAAGGGTTCTTTACGCCAAATTGCCCGGATTGGTTTGGTTGATGCCGGCAATTCCGGCAAGTGCCGCTTTGAGAATATTTAAATCAAAAGCATCGACACAACCGTCTTGTGTTAAATCAGCTGCAAATTCGAATGCGGAGCCTTGCGCAAAAACGGTTTGATAGGAGGCTGCCAAGGAAAGAAAGTTTTTGTCCGCCGCATCTATCCGCCCGTCGCCATTGAGATCGCCAAATAGGACGATATAGTATGTTTTAAATACAGTTTGTGTTGCCGTATCTAAAAGTTCGACCTTTGTTCCTGTACCGAAAGCGGTGTCGTGATAGGTTATACGAAGTTCTCCGTTGCCTAACACTTCCACAAAATCGGCGGCAAAGGTAGCTTCAGAAATTGCTGCTTCAAGACCGTATATGAAGCCGGTGTTCTCGTCAACGATGGTCGTTGACCCCGGTTTTGCAAGAATACTCAGGTTATCGTCTATCCACAAGGCGTTTAACGTGACATCGTACGACGGCATTGCAGAAGGCAGATTTTCCCACTCGAGGAATGTAAAGCCTGCTTTTTCGGGAGCGGCAGGCAAATCAATTGGCATACCCAAGCCGGTTAAAACTCTTGCGTATTCTACACCGTCAACCATAAATATTGCCGTATAAGCAACTAACCATATGGCATTAATTGTAATGTCATTGTCAGGCATCACAGTAGGCAGATTGTCCCAAGCCAGGAAGACGTAGCCAACTTTCGTAGGATCTTCCGGCAGTACAATCGCCTGACCAAGTATGGTCGGCTCGGTTACAAACGCATTGCCGTCTACCATAAAGTAAGCGTTATGATAAATGCCGGACCACTGTGCGGTGAAGGTCTGATTTTCAGCGCCCATGGTGCCTACAGCCGGCGACCAACCTGTGAATATGTATCCGTATTTTTCAGGGTCCGAGGGTGTTGGTATCGGCTTGCCGAACTGCACCGCGACAGAACCTATGGATACACCGTCAGAAACAAAGTATGCATAATAGGTGTTAATAGA
>JAAYFA010000127.1 GCA_012728445.1 Clostridiales bacterium
GAGTCGTCGGTTACCTGCGCCCGGTGAAAAACTACAACTCCGGCAAAAAAGAAGAATATATGCTGCGCAAAAAGTTTGTCGTGTAGAGGCGACCATTGGTCGCCCGAGAAGCGATTGGGAAGCAATGGAGAAACAATGGGAGATTATTCTCGTTGTGCGAGCTTAAAAGTAATCACAACAAAACCGCTATAATTAATGTCTACTGAACAAGTCTAAACCCCAATAAAATCAAGCGAAAGCACCCTAAATATGGTATAATAAGTGCAAGGGAAAAGGCAAAAAAGCAACAAAAAGCTTGCACGTGGGGTGGACTGAATGTATAAGTTCGGGGATAATCAAATACGATTTGAAGATTTTCATCAGCCGGTCGGCTTAAAAATGGATCGTAACAATCGATGGGTAAAGAAAGCGGAATCGATACCGTGGGAAGAAATTGAAAAGCGGTATGCAAAGCTGTTTACCAACAACAAAGGTAATGTAGCAAAACCGTTGCGCCTTGCTTTGGGTTCTTGCATCATCCAAAACGACTATGGCTTTTCTGATGAAGAGACTGTGCTACAAATACAAGAAACGCCCTATTTGCAATTTTTCTGTGGGCTTCCCGGTTTTACTCTTGAACGACCATTCGACCCATCCTTGATGGTGTATTTCCGCAAACGATTAACGGTGGAAATACTGAAAGAAGTCAATGAAATGGTTATTGAAAAGGCTGTGGGAAACAAGGTCAAGAATGACGATGATGACCAATCCGAACCACCTCAAAACAAAGGAACAATGATAATCGATGCAACGTGTGCTCCTTCAAATATCAAGTTTCCGCAGGACACGGAACTGCTCAACGAAGCAAGGGAAAATACAGAGAAACTCATCGACAAGCTGCACAATCCGAAGGACGGCAAAAAGCCACGGACTTATCGCAAAATAGCACGCAAAAATCATCTAAAAATTGCACGAAAAAGAAAGAAAACAAGCAAGGATATTCGCAAAGCCACAGGACAGCAGTTAGGCTATATCCGTAGAAACGTTGATATTATTGATGCAATGCTTGAAAACGGCAAAGAGTTGACTGATAAAGATTTTAACAAGCTAACCACCATTAAGAAACTCTATGAGCAACAGAAGTATATGCGTGACAACAGAACACACAGTGTTTCTGAACGAATTGTGAGTCTGAGTCAGCCACATATCAGACCAATTGTCAGAGGGAAAGCAAAAGCAAAGGTAGAGTTCGGAGCCAAGCTTGACATTAGTGTTGTGGATGGCTGGACGAGATTAGAGAAACTATCTTTTGATGCCTACAACGAATCGGCCACATTGATTGAAGCTATTGAGCGATACAAGCAACGAACGGGAAGTTATCCGGAACGGGTGCTCGCAGACAAGATTTACCGCAACCGCGATAACCTGAAGTACTGCAAAGAATGGAACATCCGGCTTTCGGGGCCTGCACTTGGAAGACCGAAAAAAGGTGAAGTTCGAAACAAAAGACAAGACTACATTGATGAAGGCGAGCGAATTGAAGTAGAGAGAAAATTCAGTCTTGCAAAACGTAAATGTGGTATGGGTATGATCATGACAAAGCTTCCGGAAACGGCAATGCATAGCATTGCTATGTCCATTATCACCCTGAACCTTAGGAAGGTTCTTTTTGCCCTTTTTGATTTGGTGAAATTTCTGTTCTATTTTTTACTCATTAGAAAACAACAGAAAAATAAGCTGTTTGTTCAGTAGACATTAATTAAAGAATAAAGAGAATTGAAAGGGGAAACATCGAATGAAGAGCAAAATTACTAAATTTCTGGCATTACTCATGGCGGTAGCCATCGTTTTCTCACTCGCAGCC
>JAAYFA010000352.1 GCA_012728445.1 Clostridiales bacterium
ATGAAGAACCACCCCACCCTGCGGGGCACCCCTCCACCGGAGGGGAATTGGGAACAGTTACGCTTTTCGAGCAGCCCTCCACCGGTGAGGAATTGGAGTTGAGTTCATCAGCCATCAATTTATTTCCTTATAATGAAAAATACTATTGTTTACTCCGCCGCAGTCCTGAAAGTTGCCGTCAGTGGCGACTTTGTCTGCTTGAGGTAGGTGTCAAATCCCGTAATTTCCACGGTATATTCGGTGTTCGGTTTTAGACTTTCCAGTGTCCAAACCATCGTCTGTGGCATTGGCTCAAAGTAGAAATCGGACCAGAATTTGTATGCGCCGACTCGGATACCGTTCTTTTTCACCACAAGCGAATAGTGGTGAATTTCTTCCCCGTCAAGTGCTTGCGGGAAGGTCACGGTTGCTCCGGTGGATGTGATCGCGTTGAAGTCCACTTGCGTTGCCTGTGGCCAAACTGGTGTGTCCGCTGTTTTGTAGCGAGCATTTGTGTAGCCAAAAGAGGCGCGGTTGGACGGTTCGGCAATATAGTAGATTAGCTGCTTGTCGGAATACGACGACGGAACCTTGAAAAAATCACCTGTTAGGATGTTATAAGGCAGTACAGCCACGGCGTTGTCGGCATACACCTCCACAATATGGAACTGCGCGGCTTCTTCCGAACCGGGTGGTACGGTGCCGTAAGTCATACCGTTTTCAAGCTCAAAATAGTAAAGCGTGCCACAGCCAAAACTAGAGAAAAAGTATTGACTGCAGGAACGTGGGTCGTTGATCGGGTAATGAGAATGACCGGAAAAATCGATAATCTGCGGAAAATTATTGAGCACCGGCGAAAGCTCCGCAGTACCCCAGTGCGTACTGCCGTAAACCGTACCTTGAATGTGGCGGTGGTTAAAGACGAATACCGGCTTTTTCGGGTCTTCTTTCTTCGCTCCGTTAAGCTGTTTGTATAAGCTCGGCAGCCTGGTCGTATAGGAATGGTTGTCATCATAGCTGACGGAGATAAAATGGAAATCGTTAATGACGCGGTCCTCGTTGGCGGGGACGCCAAACCACTCTTCACAGCCGGCAATGGTATTGCCGCCTCCAATATCGTGGTTGTCATACACGCACATGAGCGGCGTGCCCGGCTTCATTTTGTTGGCGACAACCTCGTTGATCAGGTCTGCTTGTACTTTTTTGCCCGAGGTGATGATATCTCCGACAAAAACGAAGGCGTCAATGGAATCATAAGGTTGACTTTCAGCATATTCGTAGGAATGCTGAAAAAGCTTTTCCAGCCTGCCGTATTGCCTGCATTCCGCCGTGTCATCCATGTGAATATCGCTGCACACGACAAAGCGTAGCACTGGGTCGTCCGTGCGCTCAAGCGAGGCGGTGTTGCCGGCAATGTTCGTAGGGTACAGGTTCATGCTACTAAGGATTGCCACCATGGCGCAGATTAACACTCTCAAAAAACTCATTTCTAATTCATTTCCTCTCCGCATTTTATGTCCAAAAGACATAAATCGTTCTTTTGTGGTATAGACGTATAGATAATACTGCAAAGTTGTCAAAAAAACAACCGGGATAGCTGAAATTGATGGTTTGAGACAGTACGTGGTGGGGTCTGATTTCTATCCCGAATGGCAGGCACGGCGCTCGCTCGGTTTCCTCTGTCGGATTCGACAAAAAAATTGACAATGCAGGGCATAAAGGGTAAAATTATTATGACAGCATATTAACCGTACACAATGATTAGGAGGTTTCAAATGAATATATTCACCAAAAAAATTCTTGCTCTGCTACTCACAATGGTTCTTGTGGCATCTGCCGCTGTTCCTGCGCTGGCGTACGACACCGGCTCGCCGGACATCACAGACGTTTACATGTCTGTAGAGTCTTACACCCATAAACTGAATTGGCTGAACCTCGACATGGACAGTCGTTTCATCGCCATTGACGAGGCGGCATTCTCCTTTGAACTCAAGGATAGTCACGGGCGCGTTGTTGCCGACGAAACGATGGGTTACATTGAATACTTTACGCCTGCCGAAAATGATGGACTTGGCTTTGAGCTGTACTTCTATTTTAATGCTCGTTCTAAACCCGTGCTAAACGCAGACGAAACGTACACCTGGACCCTTCCTGCTAACATATTTTCAACCGCTAACGGCGAAAAAAGCACCGCGCTTGTTATCAGCTTTGCAGCGTCGGACTACATCGATGAGCGGACAGGTTTCCCCGGATTTCTTGATTACATAAACAGTAATCCGGTTTTGCGTATCGTTTTTGCTCCATTTATCGCGCTCGTTGAGCTTATTTATTACATCAGCGTCTATTTTGCCATGCGGTAGTTTCTGTTTTTATTCTGTAAACATACTCTGATTTATCGTGGCTAATAGTTGCTACTTTTTGATTGACAAAGCACTCCGCATTTGCTAGTATATTCAAGCGGTGCGGGTGTGCTTTTCTTTTACGCGCACACAGCATCCTGTTTTCCTGTTCTCCCTATCTGCATTTCCAAATATCAAGGTTGGTTTTGAGCGCAGATGTTGAGATAAATCCTGGAGAGGTATCGAAGTGGTCATAACGGGGCTGACTCGAAATCAGTTTGAGAGCAATCTCACGAGGGTTCGAATCCCTCCCTCTCCGCCAAAAAAACAATCCATCCTTTTGGGTGGGTTGCTTTTTTATAGAGATATTAGATTTTTTATGTACAGATACTTGACATATGACAAGTAACATATGTTATTATTGAGTTGATAAAACATCGGACAACCGGCTTTAGACGTAGCTATTTTATCAAGATAACGTTTTTCGTTTGAAGGGAGTTTAGTTATATGAATTCAAACGCTCAGACAATGAGCAACTTTATTTGCCCCGTCTGTGGCAAAGGCTTAACGATGACCCCTAAAAGCCTAGTCTGTAAAAATAATCATAATTTTGACACGGCGAAAAGCGGCTATACCAACCTGCTTTTGTCCCAAACCGTGAAAACAAAAAACCACGGGGACGATAAATTGATGGTCCGCTCCAGGCAGGCTTTTTTGGATAAAGGCTACTACAAACCCTTGCTGGACTTGATTTACGAATCTGTAAAGCGACATGCCTTTACAGGCGCGCGTATCCTTGATGCGGGCTGCGGGGAGTGTTGGTATACGGCGAATGTTTACGAATACTTGGTTGGCCATAAAATAACGCCGCAGATGTTCGCGGTGGACATCTCAAAAGACGCTTTGGTGGCGGGGGCGAAGCGGAATAAGGAAATTGAGCTTGCTGTCGCCAGTGTTTTCCATCTGCCTGTTCAAGACGAATCCTGCGATATGTTGTTTTCATTTTTTGCGCCTTTCGGCGTAGAGGAGTTCGGTCGAGTGCTGAAAGACGGCGGTATTTTAATCAGAGCAATTCCGCTTGAACGGCATTTGTGGAGCCTGAAGACTGCGGTGTATGACGAACCGTATGAAAACGAACTTGACGATTTGGAGCAAGCCGGTTTTGATCTTATCGAAAAGCAGGCAATCAGGCAAACCATTCATCTGCCGTGCAATCAAGATATTATCAACGTTTTTACCATGACGCCTTATTACTACAAAACAAGCGCACAAGACCAACAAAAACTGCAAGCCCTTCAGGAACTGGACACCGAAGTGGAGTTTGGGTTATTAGTTTACAAAAAAAGATAAAAATTAAAAAACAGCGGCTGAATTGATTGATTTTTTAAATAATAGAGTTTATTATTTAAAAGTAAAAACAGATGTATCGTTCAATAGTTCGAGTCTGCTTAGGAGAAAAAATGAACTTCCTGACTTACGCTCTTCTTATTCTGCTCGGCATTGGCAGTGGAGGGATGACCAGCCTTATCGGTGCCAGCGGTGTGATGGTCGTTATTCCTGCGCTGAGCCTTGGTATGGGCTTTACTATGAAGGAAGCTATCGGCACAAGCTTGATGATTGATGTTATCGGCTCGCTTGCCGTTTCCTACAGCTATTTCAAAAACGGTAATCTGGACTTAAAGCGGGGCGTATGGATTGCGCTGGGCTCTGTCGCAGGTGCACAGCTCGGCGCATTGTTTGCCACCGCAATACCGGAAACGGGGCTCGGCAGCGGCTTTGCAGTTTTCATGGTGCTGTTCGGCGTGATTATGATTATACGCGGGGCAAAGCCCCCAAAGACAGCTTCAAAAACGGACAAGACGCTCAAGCTGAAACATGATTGGCAAAGGAATTTGATTTCAGTCGCCATCGGCTTTGCGCTGGGGATCAACTGCGGACTCATGGGCGCCGGGGGCGGCATCAACTTTTTGCTGGTCCTCCTGTTTGTGTTAAAACTGCCGCTTCATAAAGCAATTGGCACCTCCACGCTTATTATGGCGATTACTGCGCTTTCCGGCTCCATTGGTCATGGGTTGCGTGGCAATATTAATCTTGTTGTCGGTTTGATTGTGGGGCTCGGCACCATTATCGGCGGCCTGCTGGGCGCACGTTTTGCCAACCGCATCAGCGAAAAGCTTTTAAACAAAGTGATTGGGTGTATATTCATCGTGCTCGGTATTGTGATGACGGTGATTATTTTAAAAGGATAGGAGTTTATGATGGAAATAAAAAGAGTAATCCCATGCCTTGATGTAAAAAACGGCAGAGTGGTAAAAGGGGTCAATTTTGTTGAGCTGCGTGATGCGGGCGACCCGGTGGCATGTGCCATAGAGTACGACAAAAAAGGTGCGGATGAACTGGTTCTGCTGGATATTACCGCCACGCACGAGGGTAGAAAAACGATGGTCGACATGGTGAAAAAAGTCGCTGGGTCCATCTCTATTCCACTTGCCATCGGCGGTGGCATTACGAGCGTTGCGGACTTTGCAGTCTTGCTCCAAGCGGGTGCGGCTAAAGTCGGCGTCAACTCTGCGGCGGTGCGCAACCCACAGCTGATAAATGATGCGGCCGCTCAGTTCGGTAGCCGGTGCGTCGTTTGTGCCATTGACGCCAAGCGGCGCGAGGGCGGCTGGGAAGTATACCTCAACGGCGGCAGAATCGCGACAGGGTTGGATGCGGTTGAATGGGCCATTGAAGCATACAATAGGGGAGCGGGGGAAATTTTGCTCACCAGCATGGACTGCGATGGGCAGAAAACGGGCTATGATTTGGAACTAACCCGCACCGTTTCGGAAAGTGTGGGCATTCCCGTTGTCGCCTCCGGCGGAGCCGGCACGTTGGCGCATTTTTACGATGCACTCACGCTCGGCAAAGCAGATGCGGTGTTGGCGGCCTCTCTTTTCCATTTCAATGAGATTTCGATACCGGAGTTGAAGGCATATTTAGCGGGAAGAGGTATCACCGTCAGGGCGTAATATTGATCCCTCATTAAAACCTGCCTAACAACTCGGTTTTGTTCAGAGGTTTTGTAATGGGGAGTAGTATAAAATTAAATACAAACACCTATAATAAAAACAACGGGGACTGCAAATAAGCAGTCCCCGTTGTTTTTTAAGTTTTAAGGTCGCCGGTTATGGCGCGTCGGTTGTGGTCTCCGCTTCCATCCAAACCTTCATGACAATTTTTGTGCCCTTTTCGTGTTTTTGATTAAGCGGCAGGTTTACGGCGGAAATTGTGTTTGGCGCCTTCGTCCCATCATTCGCCTCGTCAATTTTTGAGCAGCTGAACCCGAGTTCCGTCAGCAAGGTTTTTGCTGCCTCATATTCCATGCCAATAATACCCGGCGGCAAGTCAACCATCTCTTTGCCTTGGCTTACTGTCAGCGTAATCTCGGAACCCTTCGCGACTTTTGTGCCTTCCGGAATACTTTGTGCAATGATGGTGCCGACCGGCTCATTGCTGTAAACTTTTTCTTCGAGGAAAGTAAACATCTTGGACCATATAGGGTTTGACACTATCACCGGATAAGTGCCAATCTTCGCGAAATCCTGTACTTCTACTTCCTCCGCCAGCGTTACAACTGCTGTGCTGCTGTCTACCGGTGGGGCTTTGGGTTTAAAAATATCATTTCTCCATACGGTGGTGGCAAGCAAGATGAAAATCAGCAGTCCGACGCTAAAAGTTATTGCTCCGGCTTTGATAGCAATCAATTGGTCGTCTTTTTTTGTTCTTTTTTTCTGCGGAACGGCCGCTCGCCCATTGGCAGGTTGAACGGTGTTTACCGGTACCGATTGCGCCTCCGCATTGGCTGAAGCGGTTGGAGAAGCGGAAAGCTCGCCGCGCAAAAGATCAACGGTTCGTGTACGGTCATTGGGTAAAATCTGTAGACTGTTAATCAGTGCGTTTATAACATAGGCCGGTATTTGCTCTGCAAATTTGCCCGGAACCATTAATTTGTCGTTGACCGCACGGTCGGTTGCATCCAACGGGTCGCTGCCGATCAGGGAACGGTAAAGCACGGCGCCAAAGGCATAAATATCCGTCCAGGGCCCAAGCGAGCCTTTGCCGCCATATTGTTCAATAGCCGAATAGCCGTTAAACAGCTGCGGTGTCAGTTCACTGCCGGTCGTTCTCGCCTGCCAAATGCTGAAGCCGGATATTCTTACTTTACCGTCTTTGCCTATAAGCAGGGTGGAGGGGGAAAGCCCCCTGTGAACAACGCCCGAAGTGTGTAGAGTGCCAAGGGTCGAAAGCACGGGCATGAAAAGCTGACGTGCCCTTTCCCAAGAGATATAGCCCGTCTTGCTTTTGAGCAAAAACTCCCTGAGCGTGGCCCCTTCAAAATACTCCGAGATGGCGTAAGCCGTGCCGTTTTCTTCAATGATATCGATTGTATTGATGAGTGCAGTCAGCCCACGCAGGCGCGCAAGCTGGCGCCACATGTCGAAAAAGCTCCGACTGCATTCTTTAAAGGTGTGTTCACGTCCTTGCACAATTTGGATGTCTAACGAATCTTGTGAACGAGTAACAACGCCATCCGGCAAAAATTCGCGGATGTTCACCGGCACACGGTTTGTCAAATCCCAGCCGATATAAGTTGCGCCTTCGCCGTTAGAGTCGAGCAATTTGCCAACAAGGTAGCGGCTGCCCAATACCGTTTTGAATGGCAGGTACGGCGCAATTTGAGGTGAATCGCGATGGAAACCGCAATGCGGGCACTGTTTGAGTTTGCCGATTTCATTCATGCAGCTCATGCACAGTTCTTCGGTATTGATCATTTTTGGAAAGACCCCCATCGGAATTAAAATAAGAATTATTTTGAATGCAGTGCATCATAGCAAATACGCAATTTTTTGTCAACTTTGCTGACAAAAAACCGAGCATTTGAACTTTTCAGTTAGGAAAGCCCCGTGGCTTGGTCAATAGTTACTAAAAAGTTCTCTGCGTCAACGACAATCCCTGCGTCAATACTGTCAACATTACCATCGCCGTTTAGATCGGCCGCCCTGAGCAGAGCCGCATCGGTAACAGTATCCCATTGAATAAGAGCGGCGTCGAAATCAATCATCCGTCCGGCATCAATGCCGTCCACACTGCCGTCTCCGTTGACATCGCCAAAAATAATGATGCGGTAACTTTCCATAATTTCCTGCGTATCGTTGTCAATGAGTTCGACGATAGTCCCCGTACCGAAACTGCCGTTCAGCGTCGTGTACTCAAGCCGCGCGTTGCCGCTCAGTTCAATGTATGCACTCTCAAACACACTTTGAGTAATGCCGGGCACAAGCCCGTAGATAAATCGGTTTCCTTCGTTTATAAACGTCGTGGAGCCGTCCTGTGCGGCGATGGTAATCGGCGCCTTATACCAAACAGCATAAAGCACGGTATCGTTCGCCGGGAGGGGATAGCTTTCAAGCGGCTCCAATGCCTCCGGCGCTGCCGCCCAGCCTAAAAAGGTGTAGTTCGGTCTATCAAAACCGGTCTGATCGGGGAGCAATGTCAAGACACTGCCCGGTTCGCCCGACTGCACCGCCGGCGCTGTTCCCATGCCGCCGTTTAGGTTAAAGTTTATATTCACGGAAGTGTCAACTAAAATTGACTTGTCGGCAAGCGAAAAATCGCCGGTGAAGTTCATCGCGGTTGTTCCGCCTAAGCTTGGCGTGTTGCCGTTGGGGCATAGGTAAAAGTATTGGTCACCACTGGGGGAAGCCGGATTTCTTCTGGTCCATTTGTTGTCCATAAAGATACGCCCCGAGCCTGTGGCATCGGCCCTTACCTTAAGAATAAAGCTGAAAAGTGAGACTTCACCATCCAAGATGTCGGGGTAACCACCGTTAGCCGACCCCGAACCGGCGTTAAATGTGGCAATGGCCGTGCTGTACAGGGTGCTTTCACCGTTTGTGAATGTTGTCGGCCAGGAAGCGGGGGGCAAAGGAGTTGTCGTGCCGGACCAAGTTGAAACGGAGTTTTGAAGATAGAGGTTTTGGCTGTTGGCGGTGAAAGCACTTTTACCGCTACCCACCATGTCGTAAAAGTTTTTATCATACATAACAATGTAACGGCTTGTGCCGCAGTAGAAGTTGCTTGCCGGCGTCACCTCAACGGTTATAATCTCATTCGGTTTTGCGGCGGTAGCGGGGACTAAGGCGCCGCTGACGTCCTTATATAGATTGATTTGTGCAGAAATAATAGGGCTCGCCACATAAATAAATATTATTTTATTCATGTCCGGGGTGAGGGTAAGATTTTTCGTTTTAACAATGGCCTCATGACCTTCAATTACCACTGCCGTTTCGGTCACGGTTTTCGTCACTTGGCCGGTTGCCGGCTTATTGGGGGCAATTATATTGCCGGTTTCAGAATTCAGTCTGTATTCGACGGTATAACTGACCGTTTCAAGCACAAGGTTTGTGATGGCGGTATTGATGTTTTGCGCCATCGTGTTAATCTGTACCTGATATTTTGATTCCAGATTATAAACCACGGAGTCGACCGCATCGGTTAGATCTGCCCAACTTTGATACGTGTACAGCGAGGCATCAAGCATATCGGCTGCGGAAACTGCCGCGTCTACCGCAGAGTAATCGACCGGGATGGTTGCAATCACGGCCTCAACGGCAAGTTTGGCGTTAACCATCCGATAGGTATTAACAAGGGGATGGTAGGAACTTGTATTGTCCTTGACCGTATATGAAGTATTGTTCAAGACGATGCTGCGCACCTGTGCGCCTGTGAGCGCAGGGTTTACAGACCAAGCAAGCGCCGCCACACCGGCCACAACCGGTGCCGCCATGGATGTGCCACTCATGTACAAATAACTGTTGCCGGCGTAGCAACTGTAAACGTTGACACCGGGCGCGCAGATATCTACTTGCGAACCGGCGTTTGATGACGGCGCCTGAAAGAATGCCAAATCTCCGCTGTAATCCGCGGAACCTACTATAATGATGCGCTCATTAATTTTTTGCTTCATATCTGTTTCGATATTGATCATGTTTGTATCGGTAATACAGCAGAAATAGCCGTTGTAAATGGCATCTTGCGAGTATCCGTTGTGGCCGTTGCCGGCGGATTGCACGACGATGAAATCATAACCCACATCGAGAAGAGGTGCCATATAGCTTTTGCAGAGGTTGGCATAAAAAATAATGGTGGAGTTAATGACCAGCTGGCTGTTCTGCGTCATATCATTGGCAAGACCAAGAGAAAAATTGACAACTTTTGCGCCGGCTTCTACGGTTTTGGTAAGCCCCGCAAGCAGGTGCGCGTCCGTTCCCGCGCCTACTTCCCAGTTATAAGCGTACATAGTGGTATCCCACAATATGCCCGTAACGCCTTTGCCGTTATTGGGGATAGCACCCATAATACCCGCCACATGCGTACCATGGTTGTCGGTTGGGTCATTTTCCGCCGCCACCTGGCTATCGGGAAAAGACACTTTGCCTATCAAATCCTCATGGTCATGCTGCACGCCGGCATCCACAATGCCAACTTTGATATTCTTGAAAAAGTATTGGTAATCCCATGCGTACAGAGCCTGTATAGCTTCAACACTCCAGTTGCCGCCTTTGGGTTTAAATTCGCTCCACGCAGGGCTACCGTTACTATACCAAGGGTCATCGGGGATGGTTAGCATGGGCGCTGCGGCCCCAACCATATTACAACCGGCGAAAGAAACATCTTCCATGCCCATAAGACGCTCGGCGATTTTATTCAATCCCTCAAAGCTGTCGGGCTTTACTTCCACCTGCCACATATGGATGCCGTTTATATAGCCAACGCATTTGCCCCCGACCGTGTCGATAATGGCCTGCCGACGTATGTCATTCGTGTCATTTTCAAAAAAGACAAGCAGGTTGTTATTGGCATACTTCATATCGTTGTCGGGGTAGGCTTTGGCAACGTTTTTTATTGGAATATCTTTAATGGAATCGCTGTCATACGTCACATTGATTGTCCCGGTGTCTTTTTTGCCACCCGCTGTCAGCGCAGTGACGGCAATAGTGTTGTCGCCGGGTTTGAGCATAATGTTCTCAACCGTAAAAGTATTGTTTTTTACGCCGGCATCGCCTTGGAGCGAGAGCGCGCCTTGGTCCACCTTGGCATAAACCTCGTAGCGGACTTGGACAATATCTTCGTTATCTTTAAGTTGACCGGTTAGAGTCTGCTTTGCATTTTTAACGGTCGTGTCATGCTTGTCGAACGAAATCAAGGCAGACAGATCGCCGCCCTTGGCAAAATTTTGCCCGGGAGGAGTTGGACCAATTACTATCCCAAACACGAATGTTGCACTCAACATCGTGATGATTAGCAGAAGAAGTATTTTTCTTGCTCGTGACATCATTTGATCGCATTTCCTTTCTTTTTGCTCAAGAGTTGCTCGCCTACTTTAAACCGCTTTAATTATATCTCTTTTACATGGCAAAAACAATGATATAATAGCAAAATAGGCATATTATTGCTACCGTTGCCCTTGCGGCGGGTGAAGAATATCGCCAAAAACTTGCATTTCTGCATGACAGTGCTATAATAATTCTAGTAATCAAGAGGGGGATGCTTTTTAATGCAAAAAATCACTATAGAAAAAACAAAAACACCAAAGCAAAAACCGCAGGATCAGAGCAAACTTGGCTTTGGCAAACATTTTTCCGACCATATGTTTTTAATGAATTACGACCTCGGGCAAGGTTGGCATGACCCGCGTATCGTTCCCTACGGGCCGATAGCGCTCGAGCCTTCTGCCATGTGCCTGCATTACGGGCAAGAGGTTTTTGAAGGACTCAAGGCCTACCGCACCGCGGACGGTGGCATATCGATGTTCCGCCCCGACCGCAATATGGCCAGGCTCAACCACTCGAACGAAAGGTTGTGCATTCCGCTTATCGACGAAGAGTTTGCTATTGAGGCGATGAAACAGCTTGTCAAAGTGGATGAAGATTGGATCCCCACGGCCGAAGGCACTTCGCTGTATATCCGCCCCTTTATTTTTGCTGTTGACCCACACGTGGGTGTGCACCCCGGTCATCATCTTATTTTTTGTATTATTCTTTCCCCTGTTGGTGCATATTACCCGGAGGGGATTAACCCGGTTAAAATTTATGTAGAGCAAAATTATGTCCGCGCGGTTAAAGGCGGCATGGGTTTTGCCAAAACAGGCGGTAACTACGCATCTTCCCTGAAAGCGCAGGACGAAGCGGCTGCGGCAGGTTATACAC
>JAAYFA010000276.1 GCA_012728445.1 Clostridiales bacterium
ATTCTCCATATGTTTTTACATCTTTACCCAAAAAGACTTCTGCATCATACAGAGTAACAAGTCCTTTTTCTTCGGCGTCTTCTTCATTAACGTTATCGGGATATGTCCAAGAGACTTCTCCGCAATTATCTATCAAAGCCAATAAAACATACGCATAACTAGTCATCAACCCATCAAATTCTTTTCTGTCATCCTTATCTACTATATTTTTAAAATTAAGTGTAATGCCAAATGGTTCTTTTACCGTATGCAGTTGAATAGTGAGCGCACCCAGTTTTGTATAAACACCCGTACTTTCCAATAGCTTAATAACTGATGAAGGGGCTCCAATATACTTAATTTTATTGTCAAATAGATTATACGGTAACTTGTCAGCAAATGAAGCATTTCCATCAGCTTTATTTATTTTTGACCAGACTTGCGGATACTCAGATGCACTTTTCAGTGTCATATCCGAATCCCATATCGGCTTAGAGTTTTCGCCTTCATAGAAATAATAAATTCTTCTAATGCCATTGTACTTAACGTTAAAAACCCAGTTGCTAACATTTTGATTGTTATAATTATCTGCGGTAAATAATTGTGTCCGATTTGTTTTAAAACTTATACATACTGAATTTAAGCCTTCGCTCCAATTTACATCTTCAACATATACTGAATCTGATGCTTTAAGGGTAAAAAATATCTTTCCGTCGCTAAGTTCACATAAATTGCTTATCGTTATATCTTCGGACGCTACCGGTATTTCCTGTGTTGCGTAAAGGTATACAGACAGACAGGTTGTCAATATAAAAATTATGGCTGCAAGGCCGGTTATAAATGCTAAAAGCTTTGTCTTCTTCCAACGTTTTGCTATTTTTAAAAGCAAATTACTTTCGTTAATATTAAAGGAAGGTGTTCTTTTGCTTAAATTTTCGTACTCGCTTTTACATTGTTTACACTCTTTTAAATGTTCTGATACCGCATTGCAGCTTTCTTCACTGCATACCTCATCAATATACAATGGTAACAAGTCATTTATTATATTACATGGTATTTTACTCATTTGATTGTTCCTCCATTCTTTCTTGTATTTTTTTCTTCGCACGGAAAAATGTGACTCTTGCCCAACTTTCGGATTTGTTAAATAATTTGCTAATATATTCAAATGACAACTCGCCGAAAACCCGTAATGTAAAAACTTCTTTATATAGTTCATCTATCTCTCGTAAAATTTTATGAATCATAAAAGCGGAATCGTTTTTTTCTAAATCATTCAGGAAGTTGCTGTTATCCGGTATCTCAGGGACATCATTAATAGAAAGGCTTTTTTTCTTTTTTTGATGTGTTATGTATGTATTTTTTGCAATCTGGCAAAGCCAAACACTTATTTTACAATCGCCCCTAAAACCGTCTATTTTTTGAAGTGCTTTAAAAAATGTTTCCTGTGTAATTTCTTCCGCTATATTCTTGTTGCCGCATAGTGTATATATATATGCATATACCTGCTTAAAGTATTTTTCATATACATCAGAGAAATCCGGATTAGTCACATTTTCACCCCCTCATATAATAGGACTGGCTTTTCATTGATTCGTTACAAAATCAGTTGATAATAATTTTAAAGAAGTGGCATACGGCTATAAACTTGAGTTTTGTGAGTACGAAGAGTTTTGTCCAAAACAAGACATTATAGAATTATATTTGAATTTCAGTAAGAAAAGGAAAACGGGACAAATTTTCATCCGCCCCGTTTGTTCATTTTATTTTATTTTATTGCTAACCACTGGTCACTGACCACTCGTCATAAATTACACGAATAATTCGGCGCTTCCTTCGTGATGAAAACATCATGCGGGTGGCTTTCAATGAGCCCCGCGCCGGTTATCCGCACGAACTGTGCCTTGTGCAGGTCGGCGATGGTTTCGCAGCCGCAGTAGCCCATGCCGGAGCGCAGGCCGCCGAGCATTTGGAAAACGGTGTCCGAAAGGGTGCCTTTGTAGGGAACTCTGCCCTCGACGCCTTCGGGTACCAGTTTGCGGTTGTTTTCTTGAAAATACCGGTCTTTGCTGCCCTTGCCCATGGCGCCTATGCTGCCCATGCCGCGGTAGACCTTGAATTGACGACCTTGGTATATTTCTGTTTCGCCGGGAGATTCCTCACAGCCGGCTACAAGGGAGCCGACCATAACAACGTCCGCACCGGCAGCTAAAGCCTTGACAATATCGCCGGAATATTTGATGCCGCCGTCACCGATGATGGGGATACCATATTGGGCTGCGGCATTGGCCGCGTCGAAAATAGCGGTAACTTGAGGCATACCGATGCCGGCAACCACACGCGTGGTGCAAATGGAACCGGGACCGATGCCGACTTTAATCGCATCCGCACCGGCTTCAATGAGCGCCCTTGCGCCGTCGCCCGTGGCAACGTTGCCGGCAATAAGTGCAATATTGGGCAGTGCCGTTTTTATTTTTTCGATAGCTTTTAAGATATTGGAGCTGTGGCCATGTGCGGAGTCCAGCACGAAAGCGTCTATCTGTGCCCCGGCGAGCGCGGAAGCTCTTTCAAGCACGTCGGATGTTGCCCCGAGTGCTGCGGCGCAGAGCAGTCTGCCGGTCTTATCTTTCGCGGAGTTCGGGTACTGCACGGTTTTTTCAATATCCTTGATGGTGATAAGCCCTTTTAAATAGCCTTGATCGTCAATCAGCGGCAACTTTTCTATCTTGTGCTGCATCAGGATATCTTTGGCCTCCATCAGCGTCGTGCCGACGTGGGAGGTGACCAAATTGTCCTTGGTCATGACCGTTTTTATCTTCATGTCGAACTCCGTCATAAAACGGAGGTCGCGGTTTGTGAGGATACCCACGAGCTTGCCATTTTCGCAGATCGGAACGCCGGAGATGCGGTAGCGCTGCATCAATTCCAAGGCGTCCGCCGCCAAATGATCGGGGGAAAGGAAAAACGGGTTAATAATAACCCCGTTTTCGCTTCGTTTCACCACATCTACTTCTTCCACCTGTTTGGCGATAGACATATTTTTGTGTATAACACCGATGCCGCCTTCCCTAGCGATGGCGATAGCCATGCGGGACTCCGTCACGGTATCCATCGCAGCGGTCATCAGGGGCGTGTTGAGACTGATTGTTTTCGTAAGTTTTGTTGCGAGATTGACATCCTGTGGCAAAACGTTTGACTCCGCCGGCACAAGCAGGACATCGTCAAAAGTTAAACCTTCTTTCGCAAATCTTTCAGGCTGTTCAAAGTTCATCATAGCCACTCCTTTGAGGTATTGCAGTTTATTTGTTGATTGGTTAAGTCATTATAGCACAACGTACAAAAGAATATCAAGAAAAAAAGCAAGTTGCACAATCTAGCCGCGAAAAAATGCGCCATATCTCCATATGCTATCCTTCAAACCCGGTTTTTAAAAAAGTATAAAGATTGACACAACCCGACTAAAAAGATAAAATGAAAATGCAGCGTATGGAAAACTGACTTTTTTGTGAAAGGATATGATTCATCTGTGAACAAAAAATGGCTGCTCAAGGAAATTGAGCTGTGGCGCGAGGAGGAGATTATTGACTCCGATAGCGCCGAGACGCTTCAGAACAGGTATTCCGCCAAAAGCAGTTCCGGCACGCTAACAATCATCTTTTCGATTTTAGGTTCTTTGCTCATTGGCACGGGTATCATATTAATATTTGCAAAAAACTGGTATTTGATGCCGAGAGGGATAAAAATTTTCCTTTCCATTTTTCCTCTTTTGGCGGGGCAGGGGCTGGCAATCTTTACACTCATCAAAAAATACAGCAGCTTGGCCATACGTGAGGGCGTGGCAATCTTTTATACGGCCGGGGTTTTTACCGCGATAGCCATGATCAGCCAAACGTTCCATCTCACATATGACTTTGAGCGTTATCTCTTGTTATGCGGCCTTTTGACCTTGCCGATAATTTTTATTTTAGATGCCGTCTCGCCGCTGGCAGTATATTTTTATGCGGTTGTCAATTGGGGCGCCTTGGCGATGGACGGGTCATACAGCCCGATGAACACCTTTTTGTTTTTGCTGTTGTTTGGGCTGGGGCTGCTGTATGTCTTTGTAAACCGCAAAAAAGTCGACGATATAAGGCACATATATACCCTTTGGATTAGCGTTGTTGCGGGGTTTGCCGTGACGCTGGTCTTTACGTTTGGGCTGAGCCTCGATGGTGCGGATGTTTTTCTCGTTTGTCTGGTATTCTTCACCATGTTGTTTGCCGTGGATAAAAACAGAGATGACTTCTTGTTGCCCTTTAAGCCGCTGTCGGTTCTCGGCGGGCTTATCATCATGATGATTCTTTCTTACGGCTGGATGTTCGATCCTTACGCATACGATTACTATGGCACAACCGGGACGAGTATGAGTGTATGGCTGGCTACAATTATTGCGCTTACAATGGTCGCAAGCTTGTTTTTGGGGTATAAGCATTATAGAAAGGATAAAGGCAAGTTCTTGTTTTTAATTGCCATGCTTTCGACCTGCGTTCTCTTGATGGCATGGTCTGTTACGCAGACAAACGGCTTTCTTTATACTATATTAATAAATCTGATCACCGGCGCTGTCGGCGTTGGGATCATCGTCAGAGGCGTTCAAAGTGCGGAGCTTTCGGTAACGAATTTGGGGATGCTGGTCACCGTCGGACTGATTCTTATGCGATTTTTTGATGAGGATATGGATGTTTTTTGGCGCGGGGTTGCGTTTTTGATCTTGGGTGGACTATTCCTGTTCATTAATTTTAGGATCATAAAAAAACGAAAACAGGTATTAAACGTTGAGGAGGCGGCAGTGGTTTGAAAAAGCTATTATTACCCTTGCTCATTGTGCTTATAATATTTCAGCTCGGCGTACCCGCCTACTTGGTTTATGAAAAGGTCGACACGTTGAAAACCGGTGCCGAGTATAAGTTTGAAGTCGAAATTTACGACGCTTATGGTGCCGGCAAAGGACAATATGTGTCATTGATGGCGCTCGAGCAAAGAAGGTTTTACAGTTATTCCGAAAACATCTTTGATGGCAAATATGGGATTATAACGACAGGGGAAGACGGGTTTGCAAAAATTGCTCAAACCGTAAAAACCAAACCTTCAGGCGCTTACATCACGAGTTCGAGCAACGGCTATTTTGAGTTGCCGATAGGTCGGTATTACTTGGACAAGGACCTTGCACCCGGCGTGCAAAGCTTGCTGTTTGAAGGCCAGCAAAAACTCCGACCGTATGTTATTCTAAGGGTTAAAAATGACAAAGTTGTTATACAAGGTCTTTACATCGACGATGTCCGCATTGAAGATTACACAGTCCAAGACTAAAGAGAGTTTGTTCTTGAAAGAATAAAAAGTTCCCCTGAAGTATAACTTCAGGGGAACTTGAGTTTTGGGGTTACTTGTATTTCGGTCTTGCGACATAGGATGTGTGGAGAATCTCATGCGCTTTGTGGCTGCCGTAGGAGCCGAGGTATTCTTCGTAAAGGCGCTTGACGACTTCACTTTCGTGCGATTTTCTCGTGGGTAAATCCTTGTCCGCTTCGTAAAGGGCTGCGGCTCTGCGGCTGCTCAAATCGATAAAGTTGCGTACAACCGCGTGCTGAATAGGCTGGCCGCCGCCGTTAACGCAACCGCCCGGGCAACCCATAATTTCAATAAAGTGGTAATTGGCGGTGCCATCTTTCACTCGTTCCATCACGGCATTTGCGTTGGCAAGGCCGCTTGCGACACAAACATTGATGTCCATGCCCGCGATGTTGTAGGTGGCTTCCTTAACGCCTTCAATACCTCTGACTTCTCTAAAGTCAACGTTGGGCAGGTCTTCACCGGTGAGTACGTCCGCTGCGGTTCTAAGAGCCGCTTCCATGACGCCGCCCGTTGCGCCGAAAATAACAGCCGCGCCGGAGGACTCGCCAAGCGGGTTGTCAAACTCTTCGTCAGGCAGTTTGGGGAAGAAGATGCCGGCGGTGTCAATCATTCTCGCAAGCTCGCGCGTGGTTAAAGCAATGTCAACATCCGGGTATCCGGAGGCGCTTTGGTCGTCGCGCTGGCTTTCGAATTTCTTCGCCGTGCAAGGCATGATGCCCACGACAAATATATCTTTCGGGTCAAGACCCATTTTTTCCGCATACCAGGTTTTACTGATGGCACCAAACATCTGCTGTGGGGATTTGCAAGTGGACAGATGCGGTATTTGCTCGGGATAATAATGC
>JAAYFA010000152.1 GCA_012728445.1 Clostridiales bacterium
ACGTATACGTACAAAGTGAAAAAACGAGGAAAAGTGAAGGAGATACGCAATGGGCAAATCATCAAAAATTCTTTCGACATTTCTTATCGCGGTGATCGTATTGAGCGCAGGCGGTTTTTTTGCGTCCTACCGTCACGGTAAAAAACAGCCGGTGCCAATAACCCAAACAACTGTCTCTTTGACAGAAAACTCTTCGGAACAAGCCGAAACAACAGAAGAAGCTGCGGCATTGAGTGAAACGACAAGCGGAAAAGATGGAAATGTAACAACAAAAAGCATTTCTACGACTACCATAAATGCGGTAACCAAATCCGATTCAACTGTGACCATGACGGAAAAAAGTAGCCATAAATACGCTTATGCAGGTATAAATCCCGATATTGTGGCAATAGACAAATCAAAATGGTCTTTGCTGCTTGTAAATATAGATCATATGCTTCCTGCTGATTTTTCGGTAACACTGGCGCCGGCGGCCCCCGGATATAGCAAACAGCTGGACGCAAGGGCAGCGGAGCAATATACCAAAATGTTCAATGCTGCAAAAAATGAAGATAAGCAGTTGTTGCTGATACCGTATTCCGGATACAGAAGTATTGACAGACAACGAACAAACTTTGAGGCTAAAATAGATGTGTATATGAAACAGGGGAATAACAAGGTAACGGCAACACAGATGGCGGCGAAAAGGATTGCGCCGCCGGGTTGCAGCGAACATAATGCCGGGCTTGCAATGGATATAAAGGAAGATAATGTTAGATTCGAAAATTCAAAAGAATTCACCTGGTTAATGAATAATGCGGCCGACTATGGATTTATATTGCGTTATCAGAGGGGAAAAGAAAAAATTACCAAGATAGATTATGAGCCTTGGCACTGGCGTTATGTAGGTGTCGAACATGCCTCAAAAATAAAAGCAAGCGGACTGTGCCTTGAAGAATATTTACAAACACTGTAAGGGCATAAAAAAACACATTAAAAAGCCGATTAAAATCGGCTTTTTTCTGTTTGTCTGTTTGCATGCCCCAAAAGAGACAATAAGATTCGTGGTGAGAAAAAGTAAGCGTTTAGGTTCTCTCTCCTACTCGTTTTTCGGCACGGTCTTTGCTGCCGCCTTCGTGAACATTTTCGCCTTTAAAAACAGCCTTAGCCGTCATAATCATGATTTTCACGTCGCCCAGCAGAGACATGTTGTCAACATACTCTTTATCGAGTTCCGCTTTTCTTTCGTCGGTAATCGTGTCTCGCCCGCTCACCTGGGCAAGACCCGTCATCCCCGGGCAAACCTTGTAAACGCCATAGGCCTCTCTCATGCTGTGCATATGAACTTCTGTGGGAATAAGAGGCCTTGGCCCCACAAAGCTCATGTTTCCTTTGAGAATGTTAAAAAGCTGCGGAATTTCGTCAATGCTGTTGCGGCGCATAAACCGGCCGCAGCGGGTGATGTATTTATGAGAATCCACTAAGTCTTTGGTTGCCACGGTACGGGTTCCGTTCTTCATTGTACGAAATTTTTTCAATTTAAACAGTTTGCCGTCTTTGCCAACCCTGTCTTGCTTGAACACAACGGGACCGCCGTCGTCGAAATAAACAACCGCACAAACAACGCCCATAAACGGAAGCAGTACAACGATTCCCGCGGCGCTGAAAAAAATATCAAAAAGTCGTTTAATTTTCATTGGTGCACCTCAAAATTCAAAATAAGCTAAAATACGATTGAACAAAAAGAGGCTTTGCAAGGGTCTACTGCTGTGCGCTCCAAAAAACATAGTCTGTTATTAGAAGTGCCCTGACCGGCGCGCCTTCTAACCCTCCAAGTCTTATAGGGGGAGCGATTAAGAAGTAGTTGCCCGGCGTTACGGCGCTCAAATCCAGCCCTTCCAACACAGCGATGCCTTTGCCGAGGAAAGCCTTGTGCGGCTTTATTTGATTGCCTTTGTAGCCGATAGAGTTCGCGTCCGTGCCAATGAGTCGGATGCCGAGTGCCGCCGCCTCTTCCGCTGCGCTGTCCATAAAAAACGATTCTCCGTTACCTTTGATCAGCAGTCTTTCGCACGGATGCGGGAAATTGCCGTTGACATATTCGCCTGTGATGAGGTTTTCATCGACCTCAATAACCGTGCAGGGTCCGATATAGATCTCGGGCAAAATCTTGTCAATACTGTCGCCGTCTTCGAGGAAATGCAGCGGTGCGTCGGCGTGTGTCCCGGCGTGGACACACGCAAAAACAGTCGAAAGGTTACAGTCGTCGCCGCGGCCGATGTCGCTCACGCGCTCGACGACAGTCTCCGGGTCACCGGGGTAAACCGGCGAATTTATGGTGTCCCTCGAAATATCAATGAGGTTCATTGGTTTCCCTCCAACGATTCCATGGTTAGGTATGCGTTGATAAAGCCGTCCAGATCACCGTCCATGACGGCGCTTATGTTACCGACTTCAAACCCGGTCCGGTGGTCCTTGGCAAGAGTGTAGGGCATAAACACATAGGATCGAATCTGGCTGCCCCAGCCAATTTCCTTTTGGTCGCCTTTAATATCTTCGATTTTTTCAAGATGCTCTCTCTCTTTAATCTCTATTAATCTGGATTTAAGCATACGCAGTGCGACTTCTCTGTTTTGGTGCTGGCTGCGCTCCACTTGGCAAGTGGTCACAATGCCCGAGGGCAAGTGGGTGATGCGTACCGCTGAGGAGGTTTTATTAACCTTTTGACCGCCGGCACCGCTTGCGCGGTAGGCGTCTATTTGTAAATCGTCGGGATTTATTTCAACTTGGATGGTATCGTCGATTTCCGGCATAACCTCCAGCGACGCAAAAGAGGTGTGCCTGCGCCCCGAGGAGTCAAACGGCGATATCCGCACCAGTCTGTGGACACCGCTTTCGCTTTTTAAAAATCCGTAGGCGTTTATACCTTCAATCAAGAGTACCGCGGATTTAAGCCCTGCGGAGTCACCGTCCAAAAAATCCAGCATACTGGATTTGAAGCCGTGCATATCGCTCCAGTGGATATACATCCGCACAATCATGGAAACCCAGTCCTGCGCTTCCGTACCGCCGGCGCCTGCATGGAAGGTTAAAATAGCATTATTGCTGTCGTATTCCCCGCGCAGCAAGGTGCTGAGTGTCTGCTTATCAAGTTCTGCAATGACTTTTTCAACATTGTGCTTGCACTCGGGCAGTAGCTCTAAGTCGCCCTCTTCGTCGGAAAGTTCGATCATTATCAGTGCGTCTTCGAATTCACCGTTGAGCGATTCAAACGCCTCAACCTTGTTTTTTAGCAACTTAATACGTTGCAGCACTTTTTGCGAATTAGCCAAATCGTCCCAAAAACCTTGCTGTCCGCTTTCCAGTTCAAGGGTTTGTATTTCGTTTTGCGCCTGCTCAAGTCCCAACGACGCCTTTAAATGGGCCAGCTTTTCTTTGTATTCCAAAAGCTCCAGCCGCAGTTCTTCAAATGGAAGCATAAAATCCCTCTGTCAATTAAGTATATACCCATACCGTTCTTTCCCATATTATATATAAAAACATCGCTAATGTAAAGCATTTTTGCTCACAGGGCCGACTCGGCAAAGGATAGTTCTTAATCCGCATACTCAATATTCTTGTGTTTGACACCGTTACAGCCGTGTGATATTATGTTTTTAATTATGTTAGCCATTAAAATTGGGAGGGTGTTCTTATGTATTCTGACATGGTAGATACCATCGGTTTTGTCACAAAATTCGACCCTGTGGTCGGAGAAGCGATGCAAAAAGAGTTGGAACGTCAACGACGCAATATCGAGCTTATCGCTTCGGAAAACATTGTCAGCCCCGCTGTTCTTGCGGCGATGGGTACCGTGCTTACCAACAAATATGCCGAGGGCTACCCCGGCAAACGTTACTACGGCGGGTGCCAATGTGTGGATGTTGTCGAAACGCTGGCGATTGACCGCGCCAAAGAGGTTTTCGGTGCCGAATTTGCCAATGTGCAAGCGCACTCCGGCGCACAGGCCAACATGGCCGTGTATTTTGCACTGCTCAACCCCGGTGACACAGTAATGGGCATGAACTTGGCCCACGGTGGGCATCTTACGCACGGTTCCCCCGTCAATATGAGCGGTAAGCTGTATAACTTTGAAGCGTATGGCGTGAATGATGACGGCTTTATTGACTATGACGCCTTGGAAGAACAAGCGCTGCGTATAACGCCCAAGCTTATCGTTGCGGGTGCTTCCGCCTATGCGCGCATTATTGACTTTGAACGCATCGGTAATATCGCCAAGGCTGTAGGCGCACTGTATATGGTAGATATGGCGCATATCGCGGGACTTGTCGCCGCAGGGCTGCACCCGTCACCCGTACCTTATGCGGATGTTGTCACAACCACCACGCATAAAACCTTGCGGGGGCCCAGAGGCGGCTTGATTCTTTGTAAAGAAGAGTTCGGTCCGGCGATCAACAAGGCCATTTTCCCGGGCAACCAAGGCGGCCCGCTCATGCACATCATCGCCTCCAAAGCCGTATGCTTTGGCGAGGCGCTGCAACCGGAGTTTAAGGTTTACCAAGAACAAGTTCTTAAAAACTGCAAAGCTTTGGCAAACGGACTCATGAGCAGAGGCGTCAACCTTGTTTCCGGCGGTACGGACAATCATTTGATCCTCGTTGACCTACGATCGCTGAATATTACCGGCAAGGAGCTGGAGCACCGTTTGGACGAGGTGTATATCACCGCAAACAAAAATACGATTCCAAACGATCCGCAATCGCCCTTCGTCACCAGCGGCATAAGATTTGGCTCGGCAGCGGTTACCTCAAGAGGCTTTAATGAGGATGATATGGAAAAGATCGCCAAACTCATCTACCTTGCAGCGACAGATTTCGAAAACAATGCGGAAGCCATCCGCACTGCGGTTAATGAGATTTGTGACCGTTACCCACTTTACGAATAGCAAAGAGCCGACGTAATCGACTCTTTGGAAAGCAATTGGAAAGCGTGACTTCGTCACGTGAAGCAATAAGAAAGCAATAGGAGTTACGACGTGTATCGCGATTGTTTGCACACCTGTCGTTCCCCAATCGCTTCTCCATTGCTTTCCAATTGCTTTTCTATTGCTTCCCAAACACTGTTAGTAGTTATCGTCTATCTCACCGCTTCGTATAACCCTTGTACCCGTAGGTGTTTTCACAACCAACCCGCCATCGGGGGCAATGGCTATTGCTGTTGCGGTTTCCTCCCCATCCGGTGTGGCGACAGTGACTGATTTGCCAATCGTACAGGAAAGTTCGCTCAGGCGCTCAACATAAGCGGTCGCATCGCCGCAAAGGGCATCTTCATCAAACAGCAGCTTATCCATTTGAACGATTATTTCCGAACACAAGCGCGCCCTGTCAACAGGTTTACCCAGCGCCATTCTCAAAGAGCCCGCTTTTTGTGCTAAATCGGGCGGAAACTCCCCTTCGGTCTGGTTCACATTGACACCGACACCGATAATGGCTTGTGTAATCGTATTGGTTTTGGGGTCTGTTTTGAGTTTTGTCAAGATACCGCATATCTTTTTGCCATCAATGAGAATATCGTTGGGCCATTTGATCCCCGGCTGAATGCCGCAAACCGTGCTTACAGCATCGGAAACCGCAAGCCCCGCAAAAGA
This sequence comes from Clostridiales bacterium, assembly GCA_012728445.1. Classification (GTDB taxonomy): domain Bacteria; phylum Bacillota; class Clostridia; order Oscillospirales; family Acutalibacteraceae; genus UBA1447. The sequence continues at coordinate 5,627 of JAAYFA010000152.1, forward strand.
GGTCAGCAAACCGAGGTTTTTGGTGTTTTTGGGCAGCACTTTTATATACGAAAAATAGATGCCCACGGCGCCGGGCGAATAAAAGCTTCTGCCGAGCCTGCCCGACCCTTTTGTTTGGCTGTTCGCAATAACAACGGTACCGTCGGTATTGTGCTCTTGTGCTAAAAACCCGGCAATCGTGTTGGTTGAAGGTGCCGAGTCCAGGCAGATTATCTCGCCCGACCGGTCTTCACTCAAATGTTTACACAACATTTTTTTGGTAAGCATGTTTCGCCTCCTTAAAAATTTCTCGAAATCGAGATATTGTTTTAGAAACCTATTAAATGTATAATATCACACATCCTATAAAAAGCAATATTTCAGCTTGACAATGACAGCCGCACTGCGTTATAATGAGCGCCGTTACAAAAATTAAAAAAGAATGCGGGGCGTAGCTCAGTTTGGTAGAGTGCTTGGTTTGGGACCAAGATGCCGCAGGTTCAAGTCCTGTCGCCCCGACCAGTAAAGACCGTCATGTCAGACACTTGATTGTATCTGTTTGACGGTCTTTTTTATTTCGACAGCGGTATTTAATTTTGTCGGAAATTAAGGTTGCATGGCGCCGAAAAGGACAAGCCATGCCAGGGCGGATTTTGCGACGAGGCTGAGCACAATATAGGTTCTTTCTCCGTAAAAATAGTCTTGCCACTTGCCGATGCGTTTGTACTGAAGGATCATATTTACCGGGAAGGTGTTAAAGGCAACAAAGTATGTGCCCACAATAGCCCAGACAAACCAAGGGATTTTACCGAAATTTCCGGTACCAAACATATAGAGAAGAATCGCAATCCAAGGCGCCAGCCCTGCTATCGAGCCCCAAACAAAGGGACCCCAATTAACTTTCTCTTTATTAGCGCCCGAATTCATTTGCTCCATCACCAAACCAAATAGATTCATAGTGGCGTTCACGATAAAAATCAAGATAAGCGAAGCGATGTCATAAATTCCAAATAAGGTGCTAATCAGGACTATCATAATAGAAGATGAAAGGGCGTACTCAAACCAACGGAATTTGTTGATGCCCTTTTTGAGGTCCTTAAAATACTTGTCGCTCATCAGATAAATAAGACCGTGGGCGGCAGCTGAAATTAACAGAAAAGAGGCAACTAAAATACCAAACGGTAATGCGAATAAATCTCTGCTAGTCGTCTCAAGGGATTGTGTGGCGGGATTAAACGCCAGAAAAAACTGAGTAATTGTCGGCTGAAACTGAGCAATCTTCTGAATGACGCTTGTCGCCAAAAACACCATGATAATTCCCTGCACCAAGTGAAGTGCACCCATAATGAGATTAAATCTTTTTAATTTTTTCAACTTCGTTTCCATAATAATATCCTCCCGATTTAATTTCGTTCTTGCATAAGCATATATAATGCTTAATATGATGATACCATTTTTTTTACAAATTACAATAGCATTTTTTTGTTTCATACTAATATTCCACACTCCAATCCATTGCGGAACTTGTGTTGGAAAGATATCGGTATAAAAAAGACTTGTATAATCTTCCTCTAATTGGTAAAATTAGAAAAATAGTTTTGTTGGAGGGAATACCATGAAAAAACGGATACTGAGCCTTTGCCTGTGCGTTGCGCTTATAACCGGTTGTTTCCCTGTTACCGGGTCTGCCGCCTCAAACGGTGCGTATACCTTTATAGGTGGAGAGCGTCCTCTCGTTGTGGTTGCAGGCATGGATTTTACCGGGTTGCGTATGGATGTGGGCACTGAAAACGAACGCCCGGCGATTGAGCCCATTACCGCCAAGGGAATCATAAAAACCTTATTTGCTGCGGGAGCCGCCGCTATAAAAAGCAAGAGCTTTGATGCTGTGGTTGACAAAGGCATCGACTACTTCCGCAGTATTTTTGGAAACCTTGCCTGTGACAACACGGGGACATCGATTTATAATGTTGGTTCCCATGAGTACCCCAACGCTTTAAGCACCCATGCGGACTTAATTTTAGGAGGCCACAATGAAAGCGGTATAGCAAAAAGGGCCGTGGAGCTTTATGGCGGTGAAAATGTCTACTTTGTACTATATGACTGGCGAAAGAGTCCGCTTGAAGTCGCAGACAAAATTGCCGCAGCAGTTGATGATGCCATCGCTACGACCGGCTACTCAACGGTCAACCTTGTCTGCGCGAGCATGGGCGGCGTTATGACTGTCGGGTATTTGACAAAATACGGTTATGAAAAATTAAACAAGTGTGTTTTCGTATCTTCCACCTTCCACGGAGCGCAGGTTGTGACAGACTTGTTCCAAGGCAAGATTGAGGTCGATTCCGATGCCCTGTATAACTTTGTGGATGGGAATCTCGGTAAAAACACCGCTGTGTCGGGTGTATTTAAAGTGCTGAAATTCGTCGGTGTGTTCAGAGGCCTTTCGGCTATTGCAACCCCTTTAATTGATCGTTATCAGCAGACCGTTTATGATGAATTTTTGAAAGACTGGTTTGGATATATACTTCCGATGTGGGCGCTCGTGCAGCCCGAAGATTATGAGGCATGTTTAGACTTTATGTTTGACGGCAAAGAACAAGAAAGCGCTGCATTTATTGAAAATACCAAAGAACTGCAAGCTATGATGGCCAATCGGGATGCGTTGTTACAGGAAGCGGTGGAAAACGGGGTAGAGATAGCGGTGCTCACCACGTATAACCTTCCTTTAATCCCCATTTATTCCGGTGCCGTATTAAACGGCGATGGCACCATTGAAACGAAGTATATGTCCGGTGGGGCAAATGTTGCAAACTACGGTAAAACGCTGGGTGAGCGTATTATAAACAGCGGCTCCGAATATGTGTCGAGCGATGGCGTCATTGATGCGTCAACTTGTGCCTTCCCCGAATCAACATGGTTTATAAAAGATGGTATCCATGTTGGATGCAGCCATGGTTCGGAGCAATCGGACTTCCTTTTCTGGATACTTGGCTTTGATGGTCAGGCAACAGTCAAAAGCCACCCATCGTATCCTCGATTTATGCAATCGGACAGTGCCCAGAATCTTACCCCCTTGTCATAAACAATAAGCACAAAATAACATGACAAAGCACCTATCGCTGTATGCGGTAGGTGCTTTAAAATTTGTTCGAAAACGAAATTTTCCGGAGGTACAGAACGGACTTTCACAAGGCCCGTTTTGTACCTCTGACGCTCTGGAATAGTGCGAAAACGTAAATTCCCAAAGTAAGTTCCACAGTAGGATGGATGTTGATTTTACTGCGAAAAATCGGTATAAGAGAATAAGGAAAAACTAAAGAAAAGGGAATTAACGGCGAAAGATAAGCTCTAAAACACGCATTTCATCAAAACAAGAGCATGGCAAACACGCCCCGGGAAAGGTTTCCCAGAGTAAACGCCACCGATGTGGAACTTTGAACGGGAAGAAATCTTGTGTTTTTTTATAGGTTAAATTCTACTGGATTCAGCGGGAAAGCAGCATAGGGGATTGGATAACTTTATCGGCTGGAATGGGTTTAATCCCGAAAATTTCGGCGATGTCTGAGCCGTAAGTAAAGCTGAATATTTCATAGGGGGTTTTGCCATTCAAAACTTTGCGTTTTACACTGTTCACGTGCGAGAAGATCATATTGACTTTTTCTTGCGTGAAGCCATCGAAGCTTTTGCCTTTTGGTACAATGTCACGAAACAATGTGTGGTTTTTCTCTACTCTCGGTTTTTGGCAGGACTGCATAGGGTCACAAAAAAACAAATCGGTTTCTTTGACACCGTCCAAGTTGCACTCAAACGCCGAAATATTGGAGAACTCACCGCCATTGTCGGTGAGAATGAGCGGAAACACACGAGCGAAACGAACCTTATTAGAGGAAAAGGCGGCTTTCAATTTTTGGAATTTCGTGGCAGCTTCGGCGGCAGTCTTGTTGTCAAGCAGAATGCCTACCATGAAATTGCAGAACGTGAAGTGAAGAGTTAAAATGACCTTTCCACCGATTCTACCAATTACGGTATCCATCTCAACCCAAGAGGGTATGCCGTTCTTTTCAGTAAAAGCGAGGAAGTCCGCGTATGTTCTGCCGATTTTGGCTGTTTTTGGGACATACTCCATCGCCTTTTGTCTGCGCGGTTTGAACTTGACCACGCGAGGAAAATCTATTGCAGATACGGAAAGGTATCCCTTTTGCAGATTGCGGTACACAGCAGATTTCGACATCTGCAAGTGATTGCTCTGCAATATGTGATAGAGATGCTGCCCCTGTTGAATGCCATTGGCAATCACCTGATCCGCCACATAAAACTCTTCTTTATTTAACGCGATACCCTCACGGGCATCAACAAGCAGGGTTTCATATTCTTGCTGTGCGAGTTTAGCGATGTATTTTTGCTTTTGGAACGGGCAACTATATCGCTTTTTCTCACAGGGATTGCAGACAAAAGGCGTCTTCAAGAGTTTGGGGCAAACTGGCGATGGAAGTTCGTTCCCATTCCTGTCACGGTGAACAACTTTGCTCGCAGTGAAATTCAAATGCTTTTTCACTTCTTTCGACACTGTGGTTTGATCTTTGCCAATCCGCCCTGCGATGGCCTTAAAGGTCATTCCATGGTCAAGGCATTGCTGAATTTCATTTCGGTCTTCAAGGGTTAGGTGCTTGTTCTTTTTTTGTTCCATTTGCGGTCTCCTGTCCAAGATTTTTTCCCGGACTTAATTCTACCGCATTTCGCTTCCCAGACTAAATTCCACGCCCTTGTCCACTGTGGAACTTACTTTGGGAATTTACTTTTCGGAATAGCAATAAAAGATTCCAAAAAAATGTGTTGACAAATCCATAACCATATCTTATAATAGGAAAGCCTTAAACGGTAGCATTTGGCGGCATAGCTCAGTTGGCTAGAGCATTCGGTTCATACCCGGAGTGTCGTTGGTTCGACTCCAACTGCCGCTACCAACAAGGCCCGGTGGTCAAGTGG
>JAAYFA010000144.1 GCA_012728445.1 Clostridiales bacterium
AAATAAGTACCCACGCCAAAATTACCGCAAAGACTCTGTTTTTTGAATATCTGCATTGAATATATATTAGCAGGTTATATCCAAAATAACAATAACAATTTTTCAATTTGCAAATAACAATTTTTCAATTTGCATTTGCTCTTGATATACCACCTGTTTTCAGCTAAACTCAATATGTAATATTTTTTGGAGGGTGAACACTATAAATCGTTTTGATACAGTATTATTTGACTTAGACGGCACTTTATTGGATACGCTCGCTGACCTTGCCGACAGTGTAAATTATGCGTTGCAGCGATATGATTTTCCCACCATTGGCGTGGACGACACCAGGCGTTTTGTCGGCAACGGGTACGCCAAACTCATAGAGCGTGCCATTCCGGACGGAACCCGCAACCCGCATTTCAGCCGTTGTCTGGAAGAATTTGGGAACCATTATAATAGTAACATGATGACCCACACAAAACCGTACCCGGGCATTTTGGAGCTGCTGGCAGAACTCAAAACAAGGAACTGCCGAATGGCCGTTGTGTCGAACAAAAACGATAGCGCCGTCAAAGCACTTGTCAAACACTTTTTCGGGACGTATATACAAACCGCTATCGGCGAATCTGCAGAGGTTGCGAGAAAACCGGACCCGGCATCGGTTTACAAAGCGCTGGAAGAACTCGGCGCCGATAGAAGCAGCGCGGTTTATGTTGGCGATTCGGATGTGGACATCTTCACCGCACAAAATGCCGGTTTGCCGTGTATCTGTGTCGGTTGGGGGTTTAGGGACAAGGAGCTGCTGGAACAAAATGGCGCCGAAAATATCATTGATCAACCTATGGAGCTGTTGGCTTTGCTCGAAGAACGATTTTAAAATAACAAAGGGAAAAGATTACGAGGGGCGGATGAAAATCCGTCCCCATTTTTTGCATTCAAATTATTAGAACAGTATTAAACAAACCGATTTTTTATTGGAACAGCGCAATTTGCATACGGTCATTGAACCCTGTCACCGCCAGAATGTTGGACACACGGTTCCTGACTGTCCCCTCGGAATAATTCATTATTCCATTACCAACGCTGACACAAAGGCGCCGAACCATTTTTGTGTCAGCGTTGAATTGTTTCTCGAATCCTTTCCTTTGTATTTTGTAGTGACATTGTATTGACATTTTTGTTTGTTCGGTTATACTAATGGTAAAGGGGATGATATCAATGCCAGATAATATTTCGGTTGCCAATTCTCCAAAAACTGCAACCTTCCAAATGCGCATCAATCCGGACGTTAAAAACCGCGCCGAAGACATCTATTCACGCTGTGGAATGACACTTACGGATGCAATCAATGTTTTTCTTCAGCAATCTTTAAATGTTGGAGGTCTGCCTTTACTTGTGACTCAAAACAGCAAAGAAGCTCTTAGAGAACAGGCGATTGCCATTCTTATGAGTGAATTAAAAAAGGGAAAAGACTCCGTCAAATCGGACAAGGCTTGGATTTCGGAAAAAGATATTCTTGCTGAGTTCGGTACCGATGTATGAGGATAAGATACACGCCACAGGCACAAACGGATTTGCGGGAAGTCCGTGATTACATATCCAATGTCTTGAAAAATCCGGTTGCCGCAAAAAATGTAACCGGCAGAATTATTCGCAGCTGTCACAAGCTTTCCGACCAACCAAACATGGGCGCAAGCCTGCAGGGCAAGACCGGGAGAAATACGGATTACCGCTATCTTATTTGTGAAAATCACATCGCTTTTTATGAAGTACAACTTGACTGCGTTTGTATTATACGCATACCGGACGGCAGAACAGACTACATGTGGACATTATTTTCAGGAAACTGAATACGGAACAACAAATACAGGGGCGGATTTTCATCCACCCCCATCTTTTTTATAAGTTTTATTTACCGTACTACTCCATGAGCATAACCATCACGGCTTTTTGCGCATGGAGCCTGTTTTCCGCCTCTTCAAAAATCTCCGCGGAATGCGATTCAAAAACCTCGGCGGTTATCTCCTCGCCTCTGTGCGCGGGCAGGCAATGTTGCACCAAACAATCGTCATTGGCTACACTTAAAAGCTCGGTGTTCACTTGATAAATACCTTCAAATGCTGCCCGGCGTTTTTCCATTTCCGCCTCTTGGCCCATAGACGCCCAAACATCGGTAAAAATAACATCGGCGCCTTGCGCCGCTTCCATCGGGTCGCGGCAAAGAGCAAATTCCGGAAAGTCCTTGGCAAAATCAAGAATGGTGGGGTCGGGGTCATAGCCTTCGGGGCAAGCCACGCTGACGCTCATACCGGTTTTAAGTCCGCCAACGATAAGCGAATTTGTCATGTTGTTGCCGTCGCCGATATAACACATCTTTAGGCCCTCGAGCGCCCCCTTATATTCCCTGACCGTCATAAGGTCGGCCAGCACTTGGCAGGGGTGGCAGACATCCGTGAGTCCGTTGATCACCGGAATATCGCCGTATTCCGCGAGCGCTTCCACCTCGCTTTGGTCAAAGGTACGAATCATGATGCCATCGATATAGCGGGACAACACGCGTGCGGTGTCCTCCACCGGTTCGCCTCTTTTAATCTGCATATCCGTTGCGTTGAGGTAGAGGGCTTGGCCGCCCAGCTGGAACATGCCCGCTTCAAAGGATATTCTTGTGCGGGTGGATGATTTTTGGAAAATCATGCCGAGGCTTTTGCCTTCCAAGCGACGGTGCAGAATGCCGTTCTTCTTTTCGTATTTAAGCTGATCCGCCAGGTTCAAAATATCCAATATTTCCTCGCCGGTCAGGTCAAGCAGTTTTAATAGATGTTTCATGCGGTTCCCTCCATTTTTATCCCGGTTTTGGGGCGTTGGTGAGCGATCGGTGAGCAATGGGTGAACGATGGGTGAGCAATTGTTTTTCCGAGAGCCGGCAAAACCGGCTCTTTTTCCCCTATCGCTTCTCTACTGCTTCTCCACCGCTTCACCATTGCTTTTCAACGCAAGGACTCTCTCGAGTATCGCCAGCCCTTGGTCGATTTCGTCAAAGGTGATAACGAGCGGCGGCAGCAAGCGCAGACAATCCTTCGCGGTTAAAATCAGCAAGCCGTTTTCAATGCACTGTGCGACAACTTCTTTGGCCGGTATCGTTTTCAACTTTACCCCCAGCATCATCCCCATGCCACGCACGCTGTCGACTCCCTCGAATTTCTCCAGTTTTTCTTTGATATATTCGCCTTTGGCTTTTATTTCGTAAAGCTTGTTGTCATCAAGAAAACGGAGCACTTCCAGAGCGCCGGCGCAAATAATGGGGTTGCCACCGAAGGTAGAGCCGTGTGTACCGGGTGTGAGCACTCGGCCGAATTCTTCCTCACAAAGGCAAGCACCTATTGGTAAACAATTGCCCAAACCCTTGGCGGTGGTTACGATATCCGGTTTTTGCCCATAATGTTCCCAAGCGAAAAACTTGCCTGTTCTGCCGATGCCTGTTTGCACCTCGTCGCAAACAAGCAGAATATCCTGCTCGGTGCATAGCGCTCTTGCGGCTTCGACAAACGCTGAATCAATCGGCAATACGCCGCCCTCCCCTTGGATAATTTCGATAAATAACGCACAGACACTTGAATCCAAGGCTTTTTCCAGCGCCTCGATGTCGTTTGTCGGCGTGTAGCGAAAACCTTCCGGGAACGGATGAAAATATTGATGATACTCTGCCTGCCCCGTTGCCGTAACCGTTGCCAAGGTTCTGCCGTGGAAGGAATTGACAAGTGAAACGATCGTTCCTCTACCCTCGCCATACCTGTCAAAACTGTATTTTCTGGCCAATTTAATCGCGCACTCGTTGGCCTCCGCACCGGAGTTTGCAAAAAAGATGCGGTCAAAACCGGACTTTCTGCAAAGTTCCGCCGCCAAATCGGTTTGCACCGGATTATAATACAGATTGGAGATGTGCTGCAACTTGCCCGCCTGAGAACTAACCGCCTTTACCCAGCCCTCATGCGCATAGCCCAAGGAGTTGACAGCGATACCGGCAGTGAAGTCAATATACTCTTTGCCGTCGCTGTCTTGAAGTGTCGCCCCTTGGCCACTGACAATGGCGGTGTTAAAACGGGCGTAGGTCGGCATGAAGTATTCGTCTGCCGTATTTTTTATATCATTAAAATTCATATTATTCTCCATTTAAAATCACTGTAATTAAACAAACATCGTTCCAACGCCGTCGTCCGAAAGTATTTCAATCAAGACCGCATGCTCCACCCTGCCGTCGATAATGGTGGTGCGTTTTACACCGCGGCGCACGGCCTCCACACAGCAGTCGACTTTCGGTATCATGCCGCCGGATATGATGCCTTTATTTTTAAGCGCCTGCACCTCGCTGACCTTGACTTCCGGAATCAGCGTGCTTTCGTCATCCTTGTCCCTTAAAAGGCCTTTGACATCTGTCAGGAGCAACAGCCTTTGTGCATGCAGTTCGGCCGCAATTCTCGCCGCAGCGGCATCGGCATTGATGTTATAGACAACCCCGTCCCCCGCGCCGATGGCGGAGACAACCGGGATATATCCTTTTTCCAGCATATCGGTAATCACTTGAACATCCATACTATCGATATTGCCGACAAAGCCCAAATCCCCGCTGTCGGTTTTCTTGGATGCTTTAATGAGTCCCGCATCAAGCCCTGATATTCCCAGCGCCCTGCCCCCGCGGCTGACAAGCAACTGGACAAGGTCCTTGTTGATTTTACCGGCCAGTACCATTTGAACAACCTCTGCCGTTTCTTGATCCGTATAGCGCAGCCCATTGACAAACGTGCTCTCTTTGCCCATTTTATCCAGCACTTTCGTAATTTCCGGCCCGCCGCCGTGCACCAAAACCACCTTGATGCCGACTAGCGACAGCAAGACAATATCCGTCATCATCCTATCCCTGAGTTCATCGGATATCATGGCGTTGCCACCGTATTTAATCACGACGATTTTGTTGTTGTATTCTCGAATATAAGGCAGCGCCTGCACCAGAATTTCGGCCTTGTCAAAATCGGATATGTTCATCACTTAAATCTCCTTGAAATTGAATTTGTATCTTGTTGAACAGCTGCTGAGCGATAGGTGAGCAATTGTTGAACCATTGCTCAGCGATTGTTCACCCATTGCTAAACTATTCTTTACGTCCTATAGTCCCCGTTTATCTTCACGTAATCATAACTAAAGTCACAGCCGAAAGCGGATGCGCAGCCCGTTCCGTCTCTCAAGGTTATATCGATAACAATTTCAGCTTCTGCTAAAACTTTTGCCGCCTTTTCTTCGGAAAATTCTAAGGCTGCGCCGTTTTTACACACCTCAATGGTGCCGCCTGCCGATTTGAATGCAATGCCGACACTGTTCACGTCCAGCCAAACGCCTGCGTAGCCCATCGCGCAGAGGATTCTGCCCCAGTTCGCGTCCGCGCCAAACATTGCTGTTTTGACAAGTGCGGAATTGATGACACTTTTTGCCATTACTTTTGCAGCATTGTCGTCGGTTGCGCCGGAGATTATGCACTCGACAAGCTTGGTTGCACCCTCACCGTCACGCGCCATTTCTTTTGCGACTTTAATGCAAAGCGTCATAAGTGCGGACTTGAAGATTTCGTATTCGGCTGTGTCGGTTTCAATGGGCTCGTTGCCTGCTTGGCCGTTTGCCATAATGCTTGCCATGTCATTTGTAGATGTATCGCCGTCAATGCTGAGCATATTGAAACTGTCTGCCGCGGCCGCCTCCAACGCGCTTTTGAGCATCGGTGCCGCTATGGCGGTATCCGTTGTGATAAAACAAAGCATGGTTGCCATGTTGGGGCAAATCATCCCCGACCCTTTGGCAATCGCACCGATATTGCAAGTTTTGCCGTTTATTTCAAACTGCACCGCGTATTCTTTTTTGCGGGTGTCCGTTGTCATAATGGCCTGCGCGGCAAAGTCAGAGCCGGAGGCGGACAAGCCCGCCACAAGTTCATCCATGCCGTTCGCAACCGGTTCCAAGTTCAGCGGTTGACCGATAACGCCGGTGGAGGCGATGATGATATCTCCCGCCGAAACATCGAGGCCATTTGCGGTGATGTCCCGCATGGCTCTCGCCTTTTCGAGTCCATCGGCGTTGCAGGTGTTCGCGATACCGCTGTTACAAATAACCGCCCTTGCAGAGCCGTTCGCAAGACTTTCTTTCGTCACGGCTATCGGTGCACCAAAGACCAAGTTCTGCGTATAAACGGCGGCCGCGGCGCATATGGTTTCGGAATAAATAAGTGCAAGGTCGCGTTTGGATTTATTCTTGCGGATGCCGCAGTGAATGCCGTTCGCCAGAAAGCCTTGCGGCGCGCAGACACCGCCGTCTATAAATTCTATTTGTAAATTTTTGTTTATGCTTTCCATTGCGTCTCTTCCTCTTTATCAGAATGCCGGCGGTATAAAACAGAGTCCCGCGTCTTCCGGCAAATCAAAAATTATATTCATATTTTGTACGGCCTGGCCCGCTGCGCCCTTGACCATATTGTCGATGGCGCTCACCACAATCAGCGTGCCGGTGCGTTCATCAAAATGCAGGGAGATATCACAGTAATTGCTGTATTTTACGTCGCGCAGGTTGGCAATTTTTCCATCGCTTTTAATGCGGACGAATTTTTCGTCTTTATAAAAACTTTCGTACTGTTCGCGCACCTGTTTATATGTCACGCCGCTTCGCAGTTTGGTATAAATGGTGGAGAGTATCCCCCGGTTCACCGGCAGCAGATGTGGCACAAACACCACCGTGATTTTTTCACCTGCCGCGGCCGATAAAGTCTGCTCAATTTCCGGTGTATGGCGGTGAGATGCTATTTTATAAGGGGAAAAGGCCTCGTTACAAGCCGGAAAGTGTGTGGTATCCGACGGGGAACGCCCCGCTCCCGTCACGCCCGATTTGGCGTCAATCACGATACCGCTTTTTTCAATTAATCCCGCTTTCAGTGCGGGGAATAATCCGAGCGCAATGCCCGTCGGGTAACAGCCGGGGTTGGCAATTACTCTGTTTACTTTTATCTGTTCCCTGAACAGCTCCGGCAAAGCATAAACCGCCTTTGCGTGCAATGCTTTTTCTGTAAATTCTCCGCCGTACCAGCGTTCGTAATCGGCTTCGTCCGCCAGACGAAAATCGGCGCCTAAATCAATAAATGCGACGCCCTTTACAACACACCGCGCCGCAAAATCCTGCGACATGCCGTGCGCAACACAGGCGAAAACCACATCGCTTTTTGCGATGACTTCTTCGGTCGTTGTGCAGGCGATATCGCAAAGGCCTTGCAGGGAAGGATATACATCGCTGAGCGCCTTACCTTCAAAGCTAACGGAGCCGAGAGCGGTTAATTCTACATTTGGGTGCGTGAGCAATATACGGACAAGTTCGACGCCCGCGTAACCGGTTGCGCCGATAATGCCTACTTTTACTTTAGCCTTGTTCATGGTTTCACTTCCAACAATCAATTTGGGAACGGCTGCGACGCGGGACGCCAAGGATGCCGTGCCCTACAAACGCAATGACTTACGGTCATTAAAGTCCCCGTCTTTTCACACAATTATCTAAACTAATGGCGTCGTAAACGCCCTTATCAAACAGGTCGCAAACCTTTTTATATTCTTCAAGCGGCAGTGCTTCAAGCGTTGTGCCTTTTTCAATGCAGATGGCGACGAGTTCGCCCGTTGCCTTGTATGCGTCACGGAACGCGAGACCTTTTGAAACGAGATAATCGGCGCAATCCGTGGCGTTGATAAATCCGCCTGCCGCGGCTTTGCGCATATTCTCGGGTAAGGCCTTCATGGTATCAATCATTGGGATGAACGCTGTCAGGCACAGCTTTACGGTATCCACCGCGTCAAATATCGCATCCTTATCCTCTTGCATATCTTTGTTATACGCAAGCGGTAAACCCTTCATGACTGTTAAAAGTCCCATTAAATCACCGAAAACGCGACCTGCTTTACCGCGCACGAGCTCGGCAATGTCGGGGTTCTTTTTTTGTGGCATAATGCTTGAACCGGTGGAAAAAGCATCGTCCAGCTCAACAAATTTGAACTCCCAGGAACACCACAAAATAATCTCTTCACAAAATCGGGACAGGTGCACCATAACGATAGACAAAGTGCTTGCCAGTTCCATACAAAAGTCCCTGTCCGCAACACCGTCCAGCGTGTTTTTGGTGAAGGACTCAAAACCGAGTGCTTCGGCCGTCATCTGCCTGTCAATCGGGTAGGTGGTGCCGGCTAACGCTCCCCTGCCTAAAGGTGACAAATTCATGCGGCGTTTTGCATCGGTGAGCCTATCGATATCCCTGCTGAACATTTCAACATAAGCCGAAAGATGATAACCAAAGGTGATCGGTTGCGCGCGCTGAAGGTGGGTATAGCCTGGCATCACGGTATCAGCATACGTTCGTGCTTTATTTTTCAGAACCGTTATGAGTTCTTCCAACTGCGCACTCAATGCGTCGCATTCTTTTTTAAGGTACAGCTTGATGTCCACTGCCACCTGGTCATTGCGACTGCGCCCGGTGTGCAGGCGTTTGCCCGCGTCGCCGATGTGCTCGGTTAAAGTTGCTTCAATAAAAGTATGAATATCTTCCGCGTCCGCGTCAATAGCAAGTGCGCCGGATATAATTTCCGCCTTTATAGCTTGAAGCCCGGTGACAATCTTTTTACAATCTGCGGCGCTGATGATGTTTTTCGCGCCCAACATTTCGGCGTGGGCAATACTGCCGTCTATATCCTCTGCAAACATCCGGCTGTCGGTTGCTATGGAGGAGTTAAAATCGTTTGTTTTTTTGTCTGCTTCTTTGGAGAAGCGCCCTGCCCATAATTTCATAATGTACCTCTTCGTTGTAGGGAACGCATTGTATGCGTTCCGGTTAAATTATCCGGTTGGCGAGAGGCGCAACGCATGCAATGCGTTCCCTACGGCGCGCCGAAACTATATGCCTATTATTGGTTTTTGCGCTCGGTGTCGAGAATAGCTTTTACCTTAATCGGCAGGCCAAATAAGTTGATAAAACCTTCCGCGTCGTTTTGATTATACACTTCGTCCTTATCAAAGGTGGCG
>JAAYFA010000225.1 GCA_012728445.1 Clostridiales bacterium
CTTACAATCTGTAAGCAACTAGAATTTAAAACTACAGATGGAAGGCACATAACTGCTTACAAATTGCAAGCAGTTTGAATTTACACTAATTATACGGACTTAATTTTGAAAAACTGAAAGGACTGTGCAACGTAACAATTCCTTTTGAAAAAAACTAACTGCTATTATGGGTGTTAATGGAGCATGCAAAACAACAATTTTATATGCATTAGCTTGCGTTTATCAACCATCGGAAATCGCCGTTAGTCAAGTTTTTACTTATTTTTTTACGCCTAACCCAGATGCGACGTGGTCTGGAAGCAAATTGTCAATTTCGTATACTGAAAGTGAGAAAGAAAAAGGAAAGCTCCAACTAAATCCAATTTTCACTACGGAAAGGCGGAAAACCCTATGGCAAAATCAGAATTCACCCTACGCGGAAACTTCAACGAAATACTCGAAGCAATTGAAACCGGAGTAATGGGCGGCAGTATCTCGGCTAGCCTTGAGGACCGGACAGACTGGTACCTTGGTGATGTACGCTGTGCAGTGCGCGTTTTCGAACGGTACAGCATGATGGGTAGCAACCGTGTGAGTCTGAATGTCACCATGCTTGGCCAAGGCGACACGGTACAGCTTTGCGCAATCACCTCCGGGGGCAGCCAGGCAATGTTTTTCAAGATTAACACCTTTGGTGAGGAAGCGTTTCTTGAGTGTGTTGATAAGATTGCGCGTGGGTTTAATGGGTGACAGTTTTTCGTTGATCGAGAGATAGACAGGATACACAAACTGAAGGTTTTTAAAATATTTTGGACGTTGGGCCTAGATTTTTGCAAAAAGAAAAGGACAGATCGATGGTCACTAACCATAGACTGTCCTTTTGAAAGTTTCCTGTTCACTTTGCTTTTTATTTTCTTACATTATATTACAATCTTTAAGAATTTCCTCAACCGACTCCCAGATTGTAAGCGAAGGGTTGTCTATGTAATATTTGTAGCGCCCATATATCATTAGTTTTAATTTATTGGTCTTGTTATTATTCATAATCACTTTTGCCCGATTAACTGCAGATGCAACATCGTTTAGTGTTAGCTTATTTAGAACTCTTTTAAAATTAGCCTCGCGCTTGAATTTATCCAAGTCCTCAAAATTCTCTTGATATGCTGAATTTATAGGAGCTAAATATTGGCTACGATTTGCAAACGAGCCATTACAATCTTTTTTATGTAGCACCATCCAAAGTTCAAATGTAAAATTACTGTAACCCAGATTGTATTTGAAGTTCTTTCCTTTTGAACCGGTAGACTCACGCAACTGCTTTAAAATACCTTCAAATTTACTGACATGTGCCGCATCATTGCTCTCGTAATCGCACCAATGGGTTACGACGCGAGCGGAAATCGGATTAACAACTTTAGCAAATTTCATTGGGTTTTGTTCGACTTTGCTCTTAATTGAGATTTGATATAGTGCTTCAGGTTTTTTATTAATAGTCTCTCGAAGCCATTCGAGATACCATTTTTCCGTTTCCCCTTCAACAGTGAACCAATATTGTCGTATTTCTTTTCTTGGAGCCATATTCACTTACCCTCCCCCTTTTCCGATATGTTTTCGAATAACGGTGAGAAGTCAATATCCTTAATTGCACCATATCTGCTTACAAAATAATTGTTCATATAGTCCTCGCCTTTGCGCACACCACTTTTACCGGAAGTTCCAAAATCCGACAAGGAATAATGAGTACTTAAATGTGTTTCATCATCTCGCTCGACAAACTTAATCTCATCCCTACGAAATAGATTTGCATTCAGAAATATTGGGTTATGTGTATTAAAAACCAGTTGTGCATTTTTCTTGTTAATATCATCATTATGAAAAATATTGATAATGCTCATTAGAGCCATTGGATGAATGGATGCATCAAATTCATCAATAACTAGCGTTGCACCATTTAGCAATGCATTAATAACTAAGGGAAATTCGTTTACAAAACGCATTGTACCATATGACTCAAAATATTCTGCCGGAACTGCAGCTTTGTTATTTCCAAATTCAAACAGCGAATACAGTTCGGCTTCAGAAGCATCCTTGGGTATAAAATAGCCGATTGCATTTGAATTAATCCCAAATACCTTTGCTGCTTCATTAAGCGTTTTTTTGATGTATATTGTTTCCTTCTTTTTCTCGGCATACTTCTGCGTTAACTTTATTGAATCAGCCCGGTAAACTACTATAAACTTCTTTTCAAGCCATTCTGTTATTATCGAAACAAGCTTAGAACTAAAAATCACTTTAAAGCCATTAAGTAAAAACAGTTCTTCATCATTTAAGCTATTATTCACAATAGACTGTGCACCATCAATATTTTTCTCAAAGTCATCTATTAGGTAACCCTTAATTACACCGAAGTCACCGAACTCTACGGAAGCACCTCTTGAAAAAATCACTTTACCATTTACAGTCAGTCCTTCAGCAAGTATTTTTCTCGAGTAATCTTTTGCTAAAAATCCACCGACATCGATGCTTAGTGAATAGATAAACCCCAATCCGTTTTCAATAAATTTTATTGAAAACTCAATCGGTTCATTTTTTAATGATGAGCAACATGGAATCAGTTCCAAGAGATGTGATGCAGCATTAGGCGATGTAACGGACTCACTGTTTCGAATATTGCCGCGCAATATGATATCTTTAAAAGTATCCATTGCTCCGATAATGTTCGTTTTACCTGATGCATTTGGTCCATATATAACCGCTGTAGATAATCCCTTGTATTCGGTTGAACCTATTTTTTGTTTCAGTATACTATAGCCTAGGTCCGTTTGCTTTGGCGCCGGTGTCATTGAAAACACTAATTCATCTTTAAAGGACTTATAGTTTTTGGTTCTAAACTCTAAAAGCATGTTAATACCCCCAATCATTTTGCTATTTTTTTGCAATATCTACTTAAATCTTACCATATTTTATACATTTGTCAATGAAAATGTCTTAATTTTGCGATTTTTTCGCAAAATCGCGTTCATTTAATCTGAACTGGACGTTATAACCAACTATTCAATTGAATAGTTCAATCTTATGTTAGCGAGGCACACATCCATGAAAATCATCGGAATGCTCGGTGGGTTCACCCCCGAATCCACTGGGCGTGTCAAGGGACGGAGGTTCGACAACCACCGTCCTCTTTTACTAAAGGTCACATGTTCAACTTGTGGTCTTATGCACAGCCACAGCTTCATATTACCTGCAATATCTTCACAACGCACTACCAATTAAATTCTTGTGTTGCCTGACAACACTACATCCCCCGCTTGTGCATTTATGTGTTGCTCAAATTTAACGCTTTCCCTTACCGGGTATTCCGGTTTTTCTGTATGCTCTAACAGCTCAAATGTACACCCCACTATCATGACCGGGCTACCCTCGAGCGAATCGGCCTCCACTTCCACAGAGCAAAGTTGATTATAGGTCGTAAACCGGCAGTCGGATATGGTGATGTCGGCATTTTTTTGTTTGCTGTGCCCTTTTGTGATGCGGATATGTGCGGTTTTGTTGCCGGGGTAGGTTGCGGTGGATACCAGGTCGCTCTTACGGCCGTTTTCGGTAAAATTGATGTCGGTCAGCGTAATAGCTTGGCATCCGCGGTCAATCCAGCAGCCTTCACGGCCATTGCCGGCGGCTGAACATGCTGACAGTGTCGCGTTTTGACAGCTTGCTTCTATGGTGAAACCACGGGAGCCGTTGCCTGTTGCGGAACAGTTTTTTACCACTATGTCCCGCCCGCCGATGAGCACAATACCGCCCATGTGCTGGTCCGTTGCGGCACAATCGGTCAGGGAGGCGTTTTCACAATTTTCCAGCGTGATACCATCGCAGTGGGATTCGGCTGCTGTACAGCCGTTTATTTGTATTTCTATTGCATTTTTAACAAAGATGTTCGCTCGGGTGTCCCAGTCCTCACAGGCGAGGGCGCCGGGCGGTGTTTCCGTGAGGTAGTCCCCGTAGTTCGGGGATGCACGCAGGATATTGCAAGCGGTTATCCGTACACCGTGTACAGGTGTTTCGTCCCGGGATATA
>JAAYFA010000390.1 GCA_012728445.1 Clostridiales bacterium
AAGCGAACCTTACCATTAACAAGTGACTGTTTAGCTGTGCCTCTTTCTTCATTAGCGTTTTGACTGGTGAGGAACATCGATGGTATACCATTTTCGTTAAAAAATTCGACATAAACTCAGCGTGAGCCATAGAAACGCAAAAACCGAGTCCTTTTACATCATCAATTTCAGTTACGTATTTCAAAATAGATTCTACTATCATGTCTGCGCGTTTATTAGCAACAGCACCGCTAAACGTATATATATTGGAAAGCTCAGTTCTATCATAGCCTCCCCGTGTCCATTTCAGTTCGTCCAAATCAACATTGTCAGTGACACCAAAGTATTGAAATGGGCATAGCAACTTGCGATCAATGGCCTCCGGCAAACGAATTTCTGCGGCAATACGATCATCAAAATATTCAAGTATACTTTTACCGTCCATACGTTCTGGTGTAGCAGTTAAACCAAGTAAAATTTTGGGTTTGTAATATGTAAGTAATTTTTGGTATGTCGGCGCAGCAGCATGATGAAACTCATCAACTATAATATAGTCATAAAAATCTTCTGATGTTTTTGTGTACAATTCTTGCGAGTTAAATGTCTGAACTGAAATGAACAGATGCTCAATACTTTCCGGCTTATAGTTACCAACAAAGAGGTCTCCGAAATTCGCGTCCTTAAGCACTCCTCTAAAACAAGCAAGGCTTTGTTTAAGAATTTCCTCTCTATGTGCTACAAACAGTATACGACATGGTTTTGCCTTGTTCTCGTTACGAAAACGTTTATAGTCGAAAGCTGAAACAACCGTTTTCCCAGTACCAGTTGCCGCCACAACTAAGTTTCGCCAAAAGCCTCTCACCTTGCGCTCCGCATCTAATTTGTCTAAAATCTCTTGTTGAAAAGGATAAGGAGTAATGTCGAAAACATACAGTTGATCACTGTTGTTTCCAAAATATTTTTCTGCACGGAGCGCTTTTTTTAGTCGTTTTCTTTGCTCACCACCTGTATATTTCTCAAAATCGGTGGAGTTCCAATAGCTCTCAAAAGTCGCCGTAATTTTTTTGATGGTGTCAGGTAAGTCCTTCGCTGTAACTTTAACATTCCACTCAAGCCCACTTGAAATGGCTGCATTCGATAGATTAGATGACCCAACATAGGCTGTCGTAAAACCAGTATCACGATAAAAAACATATGTTTTTGCATGTAATCGGGTTCGCTTTGTATCGTAAGAAATCATAATTTCAGTGTTAGGTAATTCACGCAATTCCTCAACGGCTTTCACATCTGTTGCGCCCATGTAGGAAGTTGTAATAATTCTTAACTTCCCACCCTTTTGCGTAAAGCTTTTCAGTTCATCTATAATGAGGCGCAAACCACTCCACTTGATAAAAGAGACAAGCATATCAATCTTATCACAAGATAAAATTTCTTTTTTCAATTCAGTGAACATACTTGGTTCATGAATAGCTCCTGTAAACAACGAGCTTTGAGCAATCGAAGTTTTTGGTCGAACCATCTCAACTTTATCGTTTATTGTGAAAATATTGTTTTTCTTGTTTATAATAGCGAGAAGCAGTTCTCCACGCTCATCAACCGAAAGCGCATCATTTATTTTGTCACCTGTTTCTTCAACAATCAAATCCACAATTTTATTTACAAGACTCACTTGTTTTTGGAGATCGTCATCTTTTTCTTTGACGTTTTCAAGTCCTTTTTCAATAATCTCCGTTATGTACTTTGCTAAAACCTTGGCTGCTTCTGCCCCATCAATTGGCGTAGTAGACTTAAGCTTGTCCGTATTTTCATCAAGCTCTTTGCCTAATTGCTTATTTATTACTTGTTCGTACAAACCAGAATTCAACATTTCTATTCCCCTTTAAGCATTTGCAGATTTGCAAGTTTAAATTCCTAAATTGGATTATAACAGATTGCTATTGTTTTTTCTATAACTTTACAAAACCTTTGCTCTACAACTCAATTTTCCAATGCTAATGTACCAATAATTGGACTTGAATTGTCGTTTATCGATACCGCCAAACTTATTTATCCTAACCCATGCTTAATCTCTAAAAACTTTGCTATATTTTTTATTGAGAAAACCCCCAAAACCTTGTATAATCCAAACCATACAAACATCAATTATAAGCCAAAACTGAAACAACCGGCACCTGCTCACACTTTTAAATATGACCGAAGAGTTCTGTGCGCATATTCGGTTAGACTTGAGTTCCCGGGATTGGTTACGTAATCACCCGTCAGACTGCGGTCGGGCGAATCGCATTCGCCTCCCACCCATCTTTGGAAAAGAGGGCCGTGAAGGATAACTGAGGATTCCGTTCTGCTAATCAACAAACACAAATTACCTAACAAAGGAGCAGCCCAACATGACTAACGTATTCGACATCACGGACTTCGGTGCAATCGGCGACGAAAAAACCGACTGCACGGCCACCATTCAGCAAGTGCTGACTGCCAGAGCTTACGACTGTATGTTCTGTTAAATTGGCTGCCTGTTAAAATTCAGGCAACAATGAAATTCATGATTAAGCTTATGATCAGCTCTTTTTCATCGGGTTTGGATTCCGCAATCATTATTGTAAGCGCCACAAGTGCGTGATCTTCTATTATCTTCTTGTCATACTCGTCAACAAGGGCATGATTTTTATCCAGAAAATACAAAAACATGGTAGCCGCAATTCGTTTGTTTCCATCGGTGAACGAATGGTTTTTCGTAACGAAATATAAGAGATTCGCCGCTTTTTCTTCCAGCGTCCGGTAAAGATCCGAACCGGCAAATGTTTGGTAAATTGCGCCTATGCTTGACTTGAAGGAGTCATCCTTTTCATTGCCGAACAAATCGCTTTCCGCGTTGAGCTTCATGTTATCAATTACGCTCTTGCATTCCTCGTAGCTTAGAACATAAACCGCTTGCGTACCTTTTGGTTTTTGAATTCTTTGGTGATCATAATCGTCGAGCAAATCGAGGGCAACCGTATATCTTTCAATAACACTGAGCACTTGCCTGGCATCAAGTCTGCTGTCCGCCTGTTTCAATATTTTTACTATTTTACCCAGTTGTTTTAAACGGCCGGCATTTACTGCGCTGCCTTTGATGATGTAGTCCTTCAGCACACTGTTTGCCCAACGGCGGAAATCAACACCGCGCTGTGATTTTACTCTGTATCCGACGGAAATGATCACATCAAGGTTATAGTAGTCTGTTTTGTAAGTTTTACCGTCCGCGGCAGTTGTCGCAAAATTTGCGACAACTGGAATGTCCGTAAGTTCTTCACGCAGAGCATTGTTGATATGTTTACCGATTGTTTTCTGTTAAGTCAGACAGAATCGTCTTTAATATTCACTTCAAACACGGAACGACACAGGGGTCGTTCCCTACATTTTGGGATGCAAAACGCGTCCCCTACAAAAGGAGCAATTCAACATGACTAACGTATTCGACGTCACTGATTTCGGCGCAATCGGCGACGGAAAAACAGACTCTACCAAGGCCATTCAGCAGGCGCTGGACAAAGCCGGCGAGGTTCGCGGGGCGGTTGTCGTCCCACCGGGCAACTACCTTTGTGGGATGCTCACCATACCCAGGGGCGTTCACATCAGCGGCACCCCGACGTGGTCCTTTCGCCATAACGGGAGCAGTACCCTCACACTCAACGACGCGGATGCCCCTTGCTTGCTAAACCTTACCAAGGCCGCGGGCTGTACGGTCAAAGGGCTGTGCCTTTTCGGCGGTAAGCTTGGCAAAGGGGTACATGGCATGATGGTGACGTATGATGAGTACAACGGCGGTGGGGAGGAAGATACCCCGACGATTGAAGACTGCCGCGTGGACGGCTTTAGCGGGAACGGTGTGCACCTCAACTGCATTTGGTGTTTTTCCATCCGCCACAGTATGCTTTGCTTTAACACGGGGCACGGTTTATATATCAACGGCTGGGACGGTTTTATTCTGGACAACTGGATGTCCGGCAACGGCGGTGCGGGCATTTATGCGGATAAAGTTGCGGCATCGGTTACCGCCACGGGCAACCGGGTGGAATGGAACCATTTTGCCGGCTTTTATTTTAAAAACAGCAACACCTTGAACTTGACCGGTAACTATTTTGACCGCACCGGTGGAGTGGCCTTGCATATCACCGCGGACGAGGGCAAGCACAGCGAAACGGTGACCGCCACCGGCAATATTTTTAACCGCAGCGGTGCGGGTAACTATGCGGATAAGGGGCCGGAGGACGAACTCGACAGCAGCCATGTGCGCCTGGAAAGGTGCGTCAATGTGGTGCTCAGCGGCAACAGCTTTCGCGTTGGGATGAACGACGGCGGCACCGGCCCCAAAAGCCCGGACTACGGCATGGTGCTGCGCCACCTGCGAGGGTGTGTGATTAAAGACAACGCCATGATGAGCGGCAGCATGAAGCGCAATATTTATGACCTGGGTCAACACGAGGAAGATGTGGTCATAAAAGACAACGTCGGCGAGCCCTGCGACAAAACAGGCATCTTTTTGCCGGCACTGAAGGGGTAAGTAATAAAAAGTGTTGACTTGGCGACATTCAATGGTACAATAAGTGTGAGGTGAGCACACTTTATGGAACGTAAGATTGTAAAACGACTGATCGAGTGGAAAAACAGCACGAGAAGAATGCCGCTTCTAATCTACGGTGCGCGGCAAGTGGGTAAGACATACACGGCGCTGACTTTTGGCAAGCAACATTACAAAAACACCGTCTATTTCAATCTGGAAGATTCTACTGAGGTTGCAGCCATTTTTGAGCGCGACCTTGATCCGGAAAGGATCGTTTCGGAGTTGTCTGTCAAGTACGGTCAATCCATTTTCAAAGGCGATACGCTAATCATATTTGACGAAATTCAGGCTTGCGAGCGAGCACTGACTTCGTTAAAATATTTTTGTGAAAACGCGCCCGAATACCACATTATTGCAGCGGGCAGTTTGCTTGGTGTTGCCTTAAAACGTGAGCAATACTCTTTCCCGGTTGGTAAGGTGGATATGGAAACCATGTATCCCCTCGATTTTGAGGAGTTTTTGTGGGCAACAGACAACAAGGCCCTGTGTGAGATGATTAAAACCTCTTACGCCGATTTTTTTCCGCTTTCGCTACACGATACCGCCATGGATTTATATAAAACCTATTTGGTTGTCGGTGGTATGCCAAGGGTCGTTTCGGAATATGCCAAAACAAAAGATTTTAATTTTGTTGCCTCTGCTCAGTTTTCTCTTAATAATGCTTATGTGGCGGATATGGCAAAATATGCCAAACCGCAGCAGACGACCAAGGTAATGGCCGCGTGGGAAAGTGTCCCCGCACAGCTTGCGAAGGAAAATCGCAAATTCCAGTACAAAGTGATTAAATCCGGCGCAAGAGCTTATGAATACGAAACGCCGCTTGACTGGCTTAAAACAGCCGGAATTATCAACAAGTGCATCCGCGTAACCGAAGGCAAAATGCCTCTTTCGGCCTATGCGGATACGGATTCTTTCAAGATTTATATGGTTGATACCGGTTTGCTTTGCTCAAAGTTCGACATTACGGCGAATGTCGTGCTAAACAGCCCGCACACCTTTGACGGCTTCAAAGGTGCCTTGGTCGAAAACTATATTATGCAGGCACTCGTCGCAAACGGTATAAAGCCCTACTATTGGAGTTCCCCCGGTAAAGCGGAGCTGGATTTTCTCTTTCAGGATAAGCAAGGCAACATCATACCGCTTGAGGGAAAAGCTGCCGACAATGTTCGCTCCAGGAGCTTAAGATCTTATGTTTCAATTTATGAGCCTGAATATGCAATTCGTGTGTCAGCAAAAAATTTCGGCTTTGAAAACAATATTAAAAGCATACCGCTATATGCACTGTTTTGCCTCAAGTTTTAATTTTCAAAGAAGGCCGGCGCGGAAGGGGTAGCCCATCTCGATTGTGCGATTGCCGAGTTTATGCAGTTTTTATTCAGCGGCAAGTGGCTACTTCCGTTGACACGATAACACAATTATGATATTATTATGATAGTATTACGATACGTTAACTTAGGAGGTGCCCCCATGTTAAACATTCGACCCATAAGTGACTTGAGGAACAATTTTGCCGATATCTCAAAAACCGTTCACGAGAGTGCTCAGCCTGTTTTTCTGACAAAGAACGGTTACGGCGATATGGTTGTGATGAGCCTGGAGAAGTACAAAGCAATCACCAGCGAAAGCATTATAGCAGCAAAGCTCAAAGAATCCGCCCTTGAAGCGAAGTCGACGCCACAACGGTTTGACTTCCTCGAAACGGCTGCCGAGATGAGGGAAAAGCTGATTGAAAAAATATAGGATTACTATGCTGCCCTCGGCTAAAAGAGATTTGTCAGCCTTGGTTGATTACCTGTCAAACTTTTATCCGAGTACGGCCCTTAAAAAATATGATAAAATCATCGCTAAAATCAGCTTGTTGCAAACATCGCCTAACATGTGTGAAGAATATCCCTGCGCAGTTTCGGATTTGATATACCGCAAAATGCTTGTTGAGGATTATCTCGTATTTTATGTTGTTTTGGATGAAACGGTGGAAATTCACAACATCATCAACGGCAAGTTTGATATCCTAAAGCACTTGGGAAGTTAATTTCAATTTACAAGTTAATTTTCAAAGAAGGCCGTCAATCGCAATGCGA
>JAAYFA010000112.1 GCA_012728445.1 Clostridiales bacterium
GCATTAATGGACAGCAAATATTCGAAGATGAAGAAGTCAATGAAAAATTCCTATCGGTACTAAAAGATTTCAAGGCAATAAGAGAGCACAAAGAACACAAGAGAACCGTCCCCCTGTGTTCTGATAAAGACAAAGTGATTGGAGCGGCAAATTGGTGATAATTAATGTTATCGATTTAGTGATTGTAAGTATTCTGTTATGGTGGGTTATAACGGATATTTCGATGGCGGATAACATCAAAAATCGATATACGTGGACGATCATTATCACTATTATTGTTATTCTTGCTGAAATGGGTTGCAGTGTTACCGATAATACTATAGCGGACAATCGGATATGGAGTCAGATTTTTAATGTAATTGGCTTTTCCTTAACGCCATTTATCCTGCTGATTGAATCCAACCGCAATGAAAACCGTGTCCGTCGTTTATGGGTTTATCTTCCTGCGGTTGTAAATGCGATATTCACTGTGTTATCGCCACTGACCGGCTTTATATTTTTTGTTTCAGAGGATAGCACTTACAGTAGGGGGAAATTGTTCCCTGTCTTCTTGACAGCTTTTCTGTTTTCAGTGGCCATTTCAATGTATAACAAAGTATATTCCGTACGGAATATGCCTAATCACTTTGTTCAAAGGATCATTATAACAAATGTTATCATGTTGGGTGGCGTAACGATTCAGGTGTTTATTCCCGATGTTTATGTGACCTGGCTGACTATATCAATTTATCTGTTGTTGAATTATACAATATCGTGTGAAACGGCAAGTATGATTGATGCGTTGACAAAGCTGATAAACAGGATGGGCTTTAACAAGATGATGTCTGACATAAAACCGAGCCGGAGAGGGATAACAGCTTTGTTCATGATGGATGTTAATGATTTGAAGGAAATTAATGACGAGAAAGGGCATATCGTTGGGGATTACTATTTGAAAAAGAGTGCTGAGGTCTTAAGAGAAACGTTTGGTACCAAATCGAAAATATTTCGCTTTGGAGGCGATGAGTTCTGTGTATTGCTTTATACAGAATCGGAGGAACGGGTAAGTGAGTATATGAATATTCTTGATGCCAAGATTAAAAAAATGCAAAAAAAAGATCCTGTATTCCCCGGATTGGCAGCAGGATACTTTGTTTTGGATGGCAGAGATATACGTGAAGTAATAGATAAGGCAGATGAAATGATGTACGAGAATAAGAGGGCAAGTAAAAGCTGAATTTCCGGATATAAAACATGCAGCTTGTGAAGAAAGAGGAGAATTAAAATGTTGATATTCATCAGCGTATTATTCGCCATCGCAATTTCGGTGCTGGTGTTATGGATCATGGGCAAAGTAACACTTTGGCTGTCTGCACATTTTGGTGATTGCCTCAAAGCTGCGCTCTTAGTTGTACTCATCATATTATTTCTGGGACCGCTCCTGATTCTTATATATGTGTTTTTATAAATCGAGAGGAAAAAAACAATGAAATTTATTTCGTGGAACATTGATTCATTAAATGCAGCTTTGACATCTGATTCAGAGCGTGCTGTATTATCCAGAGATGTGCTGGCTACAATTATAAAATGTGATCCGGAAATTATAGCATTACAGGAAACAAAGCTGGCAAGTACCGGCCCCACTAAAAAACATTTAGAAATTTTGGAAGAGTTGTTTCCGGATTACGAAATCGTTTGGAATAGTTCGGTAGAACCTGCTCGACGGGGTTATGCAGGTACAATGTTTTTATATAAAAAAAGTTTAAAACCATCCGTTTCGTTTCCCGCAATAGATGCACCAAGTACGATGGATCTTGAAGGTAGAATGATCACACTGGAGTTTGATGATTTCTACCTCACGCAAGTTTACACACCCAATGCAGGCGATGGACTGAATCGTTTAAAAGATCGTCAGATATGGGATGAAAAATATGCAGACTATCTGGCAAGTTTAGATGAGCAAAAGGTTGTTATAGCAACAGGAGACCTCAACGTAGCGCATAAAGAAATAGATTTGGCCAACCCTGATAGCAACCGTGGTTCAGCCGGATTTACTGATGAAGAACGTCAAGGATTTACAAATCTTATAGAAAAAGGATTTACAGATACATTCCGACGTATTCACGGCGATGTAACAGGCATGTATACTTGGTGGGGTCAGCGTGTTAAAACAAGTAAAATCAACAATTCAGGTTGGAGAATTGATTATTGGTTAGTCAGCGATAGGCTTGCAGATAAAGTTATAAAATCTGAAATGATTGATTCGGGTCCGAGACAGGACCATACGCCAATATTGCTGGAAATTATTTTATAGCTTTAAAATTAAGAAAGACATTCTCATACCAAAGGGTTAATGTCAGGTTGGCAACATCTTTTGAGCTGATAATCGGTCTGAATTGCTCGACATAAGTGATTCCGGAAAATAGAAGGGGCGGTACCTCACCCTGTGGGATGTTTAGAAAGGAAAATAAAATGAAAAAACTGATTGTATGCGCAAAAGAATCCGGGAATACACACAAGGTCTGCCGTTATGTGGCAAGTAATTTGGATGTTGAACTTAAAGTTGCCGGCAAAACAACAATGATTGACTTGCCTTCCTATGACGTAATCATAGTAGCTTCGGGCGTGTATCTGAACCGTGTTCACAAAAACATCTTGCGATGGATAAACAGTATTGAAAAAGACACTGTTAATCCCGATACAAAAGTCTACCTCTTTTTAACATGGTTTGGCAGAGGAGAGTCCGATGAGGTCGCCTTTAATGAAGTCAAGCAGTTGCTGCGCGGTAAAGGCATAACCCTTGAAGACAACTATATCAAATGTTTTGGTGGGGGCATGGGTGTGATCAAAACTTCGCATCCGGATGAAGAAGATTGTAAAAATGTCTTGTCTTGGGCGAACGAACTATAAAAATAAAATTAAGGGATAAAAATAAAATGGCAAAACGCGTTTTTATGGACAAACAAAACAAACCGACGCAGGACGCTGTCAAAAAAGCACTGGGCGATGTTTATTCGCTCTATACCGGCATAAATAATATTGCGTCACCTTATACAAAGAGCTGGACATACAGCAAAAATAGCGGATGGCTCCAAAAAACTGCTAATGAGAAACAATCGCTGTTCTATCTAACTCCTTTAGAAAACGAGTTTAAAATCAGTATGACTATTAAGGAAAATGAAAAAAATATCTTTTTACAAGATGCCGAGTTGAAAAGTATGGATAGTTTGTTTGTATCCGCAAAAAAGTTTGCCGAAGGGTATTCGATCCAATTCAGCGTTAAAAATGAAGGTGAATATGAGGTCATGAAGCCGTTTGTTCAAAAGCTAATCAAAATCAGGAACTGAAGATTATCATAAAAATACGACTGTAAACCATCCCCGTGCTATCATTTCGAGGTAAAGATGAAAAGAAAATTTATGTTTTTAACCACATTTTTAATACAGCTTATTGTAGCGGCGGAAATGGCTATGATCGGTCCGCTATCCCCATTTTTAGCCACGTATTTTTCCATAGATCAAAGCATGGTTATTCTGTTAAGTTTTGCGTATTCCGCAGTTGGGCTTTTAGTGCCCTACCTTGGCGTTTTTGGCGATAAGTTCGGTAAAAAAAGAAGTATTTCTATTTCCTTGGTTTTATTTATTCTGGGGTCTGTTATAGCCGCTTTTGCTGCGTCGCCATTTGTTTTTGCATTTGCAAGAATATTTATTGGCTTTGCCTACTTTTCGCTAAGCGCTACTAATTTATCCTACCTTTCCGAGTTCACTTCTTATGAGAACCGAGGCAAGGCTTCCGGATTACTCAGAGCTGCGTTTAGTGCCTCTATACTGCTTAGTCCGATTGTTTCCGCTTTTTTTGTGGATAGGTATGGTAGCTTAGCGGTCATATATATTCCACTGGCTCTTGTGGCTCTGGTCGCTTTAATTTTCTTAAGCCAATTGCCGGAAACACAGAAGTCCCCCGACATTGTCGTGAATAAAAGTGAGTTTTTATCCTTGCTCCATAATCCTATAGCGAAAAAGATGCTGATTTCTGTATTCCTGATTTTAACCGCGCCAACCTTAATACTAAACTATTTAGGGATTTATTTAACCAATTCATTTCATGTGTCGCAAGCAAATATTGGCGTGATATATACCATTGCAGCGATCGGCACTGTTCTCGGTACAGTTTTCGCCG
This sequence comes from Clostridiales bacterium, assembly GCA_012728445.1. GTDB lineage: Bacteria > Bacillota > Clostridia > Oscillospirales > Acutalibacteraceae > UBA1447. Next base: position 4,159 of record JAAYFA010000112.1, read on the forward strand.
GCGTATTTTCCGATAAAATAGGAAAATACAAGTTAGCAAAAATACTGTTTGCCGTTATGCTCATTGCCATTATACCGATACCTTTTGTAAAGAATCTCATACTGATTATACTGCTGGCTATATTATTTAGCTTTGGCATGGATGGCGGCTGGACTTCTTACCAAGCGCTAGGCTCTGAAGTCGTTCCTGAAAAAAGAGGGACTTTTATGAGCTTGATGTATACAGTAAATGCGCTGACCATTACCTTTTATAGTTTGGTGGGCCCGATTTTCTATAGGCTTGGCGGGTTTTCACTGTTAATTATCATCGCTTGCGTGTTCTTATCTGTTGCACTTTATATGATTGCAAATCTAAAAATAAAAGAATGAGCATAAAAAGAAAACATCAATGACTTTACATCTATTCGAACCCATAATATAATAAAAATACTAAAATGCGGCTCATTTTGAAAAGGAGAAAAATAAAGATGAATATTGTTTACAAGGGAAAAACGAAGGATGTTTATGCATTAGATAACGGGAACTATCTTTTAAAGTTTAAAGACGATGTTACAGGAACGGACGGTGTATTTGATCCGGGAGCCAATACGGTAGGATTAACGATTGAAGGCGTAGGAAGAGCAGGACTAAGTCTTACTAAATTTTTCTATGAAAAACTAAATGCAATGGGAATAGCCACGCACTATTTAGATGCTGATATAGAAAAGGCTACGATGACGGTGCTCCCGGCGACAGTTTTTGGCAAGGGAGTAGAGGTCATATGCAGATATAGAGCAGTGGGCAGCTTTTTAAAAAGATATGGAATGTATGCTTTAGAAGGACAAGAACTTGATGCATATGTTGAAGTTACCTTAAAAGACGATAATAGAAATGATCCGTTAATCACAGATGAAGCGCTGGAAATGCTGGGAATCATGACAAAGGACGAGTATCAAAAACTTGTTGAGTTGACTAAAAAAATAGCCGGAGTCGTTAAAGAGGAGCTTGCAAATAAGAACATTGAGTTGTACGATATTAAATTTGAGTTTGGAAGGGTTGGGGAAGACAAACATATCGCTTTGATTGATGAAATTTCCGGTGGAAACATGAGAGCGTATATGAGTGGGCAGTATATAGAGCCTCTTAAATTAGAGGAATTGATGTTGAAATAAAACAACCCTGTCCCATTGGCACGACCGGCGTGCCAATGGGACAGAATTATTGATCGCTGAGAATTACGATGAGGAGCACCTATGGACGAGAAACAGCAGACACCCAACAACCTGATACACGAAGCTTCGCCTTACCTTGTTCAACATGCCTATAATCCTGTGGACTGGTACCCGTGGGGTGATGAGGCGTTTGCGAAAGCGGTAGCGGAGGACAAGCCGATATTTTTATCCATCGGCTACTCAACCTGCCACTGGTGCCACGTGATGGCGCACGAGAGCTTTGAGGACGAAGGGGCCGCTGCGGTGCTGAATGCGGGTTTTGTGTCCATCAAAGTTGACAGAGAGCAGCGCCCGGATATAGACGAAGTGTACATGAGCGTTTGTCAGGCCATGACGGGCAGCGGCGGCTGGCCGCTTTCTATATTCATGACGGCAGACAAAAAGCCTTTTTTCGCCGGTACCTACTTACCCACACAGAGCGCTTACGGCAGGGTAGGCTTTATCGAATTGTGCACCAATATACTGCGTTTGTGGGATGACGACAGGCAAAGTCTTCTCAAAAACAGTGCGGCTATCATCGACCATCTTTCAAAACAACGCACGCAAAGCGGTGCGCCGGTGGATACAGAGGTTCTCATAAACCGGGGCTATTCCAATCTTAAAGGCTCTTTCGACAGCACATACGGTGGCTTTTCTCAAAGCCCTAAGTTCCCTTCACCCCACAACATCCTGTTTCTTCTACAGTACAGCAAGGCAAAGGGCGATGCCGCCGCACTGCACATGGCGGAACATACGCTTGTGCAAATGTACCGCGGTGGCATATACGACCACATCGGCGGCGGCTTTTCGCGCTACTCGACAGACGGAGAGTGGCTGGTACCTCATTTTGAAAAAATGCTGTACGACAACGCCATGCATCTGCTTGCCTACAGCGAAGCGTTTAGTTTAACCAAAAACCAAGTGTACAAGCCCATCATTGACGGCATCGCAACTTACGTTCTGCGTGATATGCGCTCGTCAAGCGGAGGCTTTTACTCTGCCGAGGATGCCGACTCGGAAGGGGAGGAAGGCCGGTTCTACGTGTTCGGATACGACGAGCTGGAAGCCGCGCTTTCTCTCGATGAGCTGCGCTTGCTGGAACAAAACTTCGGCGTAAGCAGGCAGGGCAACTTTGAGGGCACAAATATACTGCACATCATGGGGCGCGGGGATGACTGCGGTGCGATACTGCAGAAGCTATACGATGTGCGGGACAAAAGAATTCGGCCGTTTAAAGATACGAAGATATCCATTTCGTGGAATGGGCTGATGATAGAAGCCCTCTGCCGAGCGGGCGAGGTGACAGGCAACAGGGATTACATCGACAGCGCAAAAAAAGCGGTAGATTTCATTTTGGAAAAAGCACGTGAAAACGGAGAACTATTCGGTATCCATAAAGACGGCGCGCAGCCGACAAAGGCGTTTCTCGCCGACTACGCCAACTTTGCAAACGGTCTGATTGCGCTTTATTTGGCGACGACGGAGCTTGCGTATCTTAAAGAGGCGAAATCGCTCGCCGTGCACATGGTGTCGCTTTTTTGGGAAGATGAGCAAAATCGCTTTTATATGACACGCAAGGGCGACAAAGAGCTGTTCGTGCGGCCAAAAGACGAATACGACGGGGCAATGCCTTCCGGCACTTCGTGCGCCATCCGGTGTCTCGGCAGCCTTGTAAAGCTGACCGGTGATGCTGATCTTTCCGGCATGTTCGATAAAGCTGTTGCGGCGTTCTTGAGTACGGCGGCAAGCATACCGAGTGCGTTTGTACACTTTCTCTCGTCGCTGTTCGACAATACCGTTGTGCACAGGCAGGTTATAATTACAGCAAACAAGGACAATGACGAGGCACGCTCAGTCTACAACCGTCTGCTGAAAGAATACCGCCCGTTTACGACGCTTATATTTTATGATGGGTCTGCTCAAGCGAAGGCAATCTTTCCGGAACTTAGCAGGTATGATGCCTCAAAACCCTTTGCCGCCTATGTGTGCGAAAACTTTGCTTGCCAAAGTCCGATTTACAGCCCGGTCGAACTTATAAAACAACTCGGATTAGCGGCAGAATAAAGATGCGTCCCCCATGACACGTATTATTTAATTATTGTGACGGAGGGATATCTGCAATGGAAAAAACAACGTTGCCCCTTGGTATAAGGCTGGCAAGGAATGCCGAACTGAATAAAGGGGTTTTGCTCGTTGCCTTTGGTTATGCTTTTTGTTATTTGTTTATGATTGATTACTGTACGGCGGGCATGAACATCTTTTATCGGTGGTCTACGACAAGCTATTCACAGTTTCAGCACCCTGCACTTTTTGCTATATGGGTTATTTTGTGTTCGTCGGCTTTCTTTTTAAACATCGGCTATTTACGCGGCAAATACGGCGCACCGCAGAAGTGGCTTTCCGCCCTGCAATATATGGGGTTTTTCTTCATGATTCTCGCGCTGCTTGTTCCCACGCACCGTGCACCGCACATTACGCTGAGTGACTATCTGCACTACTATGTGCATTTGTTCGGTGCCTTGTTTTTTGCGTTGTTCAACATGATCTGTGTTTTTGGTGTTTTCGGCTATAAAATGAAAAAAGATAAACGTTTTAAATACTGGTTGTGGGGCGGCATTGTGTTTACTTTGGCCGTCGGCCCGCTGTTTGCCGTAAAGCTCATCGGCTTTGTTGAAACGGCACCGATGTTGTTTATGATGGCTGTGCTGTATGTGCTGAACTACACAAAACTGATGGACGACAAAAATGTGTCCGGGTGACGGGATTGCCGGCAATCGACAACACGGGGGAGGCGGCAGACGGTGCCCCGACAGGTTCTTTTTCATGCAGTTTCGCTTGATTTTTCAAAGGTTTTATAATCGAGATGAGCATAATCAAAAGTCAATGGGCAAGTTGTAAAATGAATTGTCGCAAATAAGGAAAAGAGGTTCCATTTTGGGACGCAACCAGTTAAACTTTGAGTGAAGAACAAAAAGGAACTGGAGGCTCCAAAATGGAACAAAATAAGGATAACACAAAAGAGAAGAAATGGGAACAGATAACAGAGAAAGAACGGTATAAAATCGAAGGATATCTTGATGCGGGATTAGGTGCGGCAGAAATAAGCAGACAAATTGGAAAGAGCAAACGAAGTATAGAACGAGAACGAAAAATGGGACTGGTAGAGCAGAAGCGAACGAATCCGAGCTATAAGAAGAATGAACCGTTGCATATAACAGAATGGGTATACAAAGCGGACGCAGCGCAGATGCGACATAACGAACGGGCGGCAAACAAGGGGCGGGGATTAAAAATCGGACGAGATCATAAGCTTGTAGCCCACATAGAAGAAGAAATCAAGGAAAAGAAATGGTCACCGGATGTAGTGATAGGCAGGATAAAAGAAAAGGGGTTAATTTTTGAAACAGAAATATGTACAAAGACGCTTTACAACTACATAGATGCCGGAATATTTCTCAACATCAGCAATAAGGACCTGTTGATAAAAAAGAACGGAAAGAAACGCAAATACAATAAAATCCGTACAGTTGCCCTGAACAACAGAAATGGCAAAAGTATATCCGATAGGCCTGAAAGTGTAGAGGATCGTGAAGAGATGGGACATTGGGAAATTGACCTTGTATTGGGCAAACAAGGCACAAAGCCGGTCGTGTTAACCCTTGTAGAGAGAAAGAGTCGAAGAGCGCTGTATGTACTTGTTAAGAACAAGACGCAGAAGGAAGTTATTGCGGCAATAAAACGTGCAAGGAGACGTACAGGGGGCAATTTTGACCAGGTTTTTAAAACAATTACGGCAGATAACGGCAGTGAGTTTTTAGATAGCGAAGGGATTAAGAAAGCAGCAAAATGCGAAGAGGTATACTATGCACACCCATACTCAAGCTGGGAGCGCGGAAGTAATGAGAACGGTAATCGAATACTTCGGCGTTTCATTCCAAAGGGATTTGATCTTAACAAGTTAACGACTGAAGAGTTGCAAAGAATAGAAGACTGGGTAAACAATTATCCTCGCAGAATACTCGGGTACAAAACCGCCAACGAGGTTGCCGCAGCATAGCACTTGGCAAAAACCTCAATTCCCCCTCGGGGGAATTGAGATAACGAAGACCAATGCTCACTCAAATTAACTGAACCGAAGGTGCGACAATTAAACTTGCAATCTTTAATTGCACATAAAACAGCAACAAAACAATTGAAGTTCATCCTGCCATGTGCTATACTCTGTAAGCAAATTAAATATACCCGCCCGTAGCGAAGTTGGATATCGCAGCAGATTCCGATTCTGAAGGCCGGGGGTTCGAATCCCTCCGGGCGGGCCACAAAAAGAGAGACCGAAAAGTTTGACTATCAAGCTTTTTGGTCTCTTTTTTTGTGCGTTATTTAGGTATGTATCACGATTGACAAATACCGCCTCAACCGCTAAAATAGAACCATAAAAAACAAGGGGGTTTGCAAAATGATTAACCGACTGGATAAACTGTTGTCTTTATTGATTGCCGGTGTGATGATGCTATCGTCCTTTTCATTCGATTCCCTGCATACTGAGGTCGTCCGCACCGATACGGAGGATTACATCGGGCTTAAAACCGCCTACGAGGATTATTTTAAAATCGGTGTGGCCGGTGGCTCAAGAACCCTGTTGGAAAACAAAGAAATGGTTTTGAAAAACTTCAACAGCATCACTTGTGAAAACGCGATGAAGGTCTATGCCATTCACCCTGCCGAAAACAATTGGCAGTTTGCCGAGGCGGATGCCATCGCCAACCTTTGCAGAGAGAATGGATTGGTCATGCGCGGGCACACACTTGTCTGGGGTTATGCCTATGATGTTTGCCCATGGATGCTGTATGATGGCGATGATTATGCTTCGCCGGAGCTTTTTTATGCAAGACTCAAGGATCATGTGACAACCATAATCAATCGTTATGACGATGTGGTGTACGCTTGGGATGTCGTTAACGAAGCCTTGAATTACAACAGGTCAGACAAATATAAGGATTACTTGGTGTATCAAATTTATGGTGAAGATTATATAAAAAATACCTTCCGTTTTGCGGATGAAGCGCTCAATGCAATTGGGTCGGATGCAAAACTTTTTTTGAACGAAACAAAAATGGAGCGGAGTAGCGTAAAGGCCGACTATACTTACAACCTCATAAAACAACTGCAAGCGGAAGGAATTCGCATAGACGGTGTTGGGATACAAGGGCATTACGATTTTTACCACCCGAACGAGTCCGCCCGCAGGGTCGATAAGACAATTAAACGTTTTGCGTCCCTTGGGCTTGATGTTGAAATCACCGAAATGGACATAACCATATATGATGATATTCTGCCGGGCGTAAAGTACGAAACCTTGTCACAGTGGAGAGAAACTTTCCAGCGTGAAAGATACAAGAAGCTCTTTAAAGTGTACAGAGATAATGCCGATGTTATTACCAACGTCACCTTTTGGGGCGTGAACGATGCGGTGTCCTATAGGTCTGTGGGTGAAGACCGTGCGGATTGGCCACTGCTCTTTGATGTTGACTCCAACCCCAAGAGCAACTACTATGCGGTGACAGACTTCTACTTTACCCAAAGTGTAAAGTGATAAAGCTTTACATATTTTAGCTTATTTCAATGTATATTATAAGAACAAGCTGTGCGGAAAGGCTTGAAAATGAGCAATTTAGATCACCTGAAAGCCGAAATGAGGTTAGCGCCGCAAAACCAAAAAAAAGTGGCCAATTACCTCAAATACCTCGGCTATGCAGACCACTTTGATGCACCTTCGCCCATGGCACGTGCATACGCTGTGAAATCGCTTTTTTACGGGCATGAAAAATTCATTTATGACAGTGATTTGACAGCGGGTTCCGTAAGGGGCTTGCTGTCAGGCTCTTTTAACGTGTCGGACGAACTGCTCAAACGAGCGGACAAAGTCTGCCGGAGTTACGGGTCAAATGGATTTATCACCAATGCGGACCACTTCGCACCGGATTACGAAACTTTTTTGCAAGACGGTGTCGGCGGTACGCTGGCAAAAATACAGCAGTCTTTAACAGACCTTGCGCATGATGCGGATTTTGAAGATAAAGCCATGTTTTTACGAGCGGCGGAAATTTCCATGCAAGCCTTTGGGCGGATGGTAGCCCAATACGGCGAGGCAGCGCAAAAAGCGGCGCAAAAAGCGGTGCAAAAAGCAGATGACCGGCAAAAAGAAAATTTGACGAAAATAGCAGAAATCTGCAAAAAGTTAGAACGGGAAAAACCGGAGAGTTTTCACGAAGCACTGCAGCTCGTCTGGTTGGCACATACCGCTTTTTTGTACGAGGAACGCTATGCCATGGCCTTGGGGCGGTTAGATCAATATTTGTATCCCTTTTATCAACGTGATTTTAAAAAAGGTTGCTTGACGCGCGAAAGAGCTCTGGAGCTGATGGAATGCACCCTGTATAAAATCGGCGAACGGCGGTATTTTGGCGGCGACGATGTAGTAAACATCGCCATCGGCGGTGTCAATCCGGACGGCAGCGGAGCGGTGAATGACTTATCTTTCATCATTCTGGAAGCCGTGAAAAACTGCAACATCCCGGGACCCAACCTTTCCGCCCGAATTTATGATGGCGTGCCCGATGAATTTTTGGATAGGTGCTTACAGGTCATCGGCACGGGGCTCGGTTACCCGGCGCTGATGAATGACGAGGTCAACATAGCGGCACTCCGGCGACACGGGTATAGGTTGGAAGATTGTCGTAATTACTGCATGGTCGGGTGCATTGAAAACTTTATCCCGGGCAAACAGCCACCCTGGTCGGACGGGCGCTACAATGTGCCCAAATACATCGAGCTTGCCCTCAATAACGGTCGCTGTATGCAAACCGGCGTGCAAATGGGCCCCGATACCGGTGATGCGCAGAATTTTACCACGATGGACCTTTTTCTGGCCGCCTTTGAAAAGCAGATGGAAGTTGGCTCTTCGGAATACATGATGTTTTTCCGTAACGAAAACGAGCGGTATAACCGCCGGCAGTACACGCAACCCTTCCTTTCCTGCTTCTGCCAAGACTGTATCGCAAGAGGGCGGGATATCAACGACGGCGGCGCGCTGTACCCGTCTGTGCACGGCGCGGGTTGTATGGGTATCGCCACGGTGGCGGACTCCTTGGCCGCTGTGGAAGAAGTTGTTTACAAGAAAAAATCGGTGTCAATAGAAACGCTCAAACAGGCGCTGGCCGCTGATTTTATAGGAGATGAACATCTCCGGCAGGAGCTCTTACGCGCACCGAAATATGGCAACAATAAGGATGAAGCAGACAAATATGCCGTATGGTATGTTTGCTATACGAACAAGTTGTTTTCAAAATACCGCACGCATGACGGCGGCGCCATCTATACCGCAATAGCGTCCAACACAAGCAACATTCCGGCCGGCAAAGAGGTCGCCGCTACACCGGACGGCAGGCATGCGGGCGAACCGCTCAGCGATGCGGCATCCCCCATGCGCGGGATGGATAAGGATGGTCCCACATCGGTCATCAATTCCATGACCAAGCCGGATTATACTTTGGTAGCCTGTGGCACCGTGCTCAACCAAAAGTTTGAGCCATCGATGTTTACGAGTGACGCCAAAAGAGCCAAATTGCTTGCACTTGTTAAAACCTACTTTCAAAAGGGTGGGCAGGAGATACAGATAAACGCCGTATCCCGCGAGGTGTTGTTTGCCGCAATGGAAAACCCGCAGGAATACGAGAATCTTGTTGTGAGAGTTTCGGGTTTTAGCGCAACCTATGTCCACTTGGATAAAAGCATCCAGCAGGATATTTTGGAACGCACAGAGCATGGATGAGTAAAGCACAGGCCGCATGCGGCCTGTTTACATAAAAACAGGAGGGACAAAGATGAGTAAAGTGAAGGCTACAGCAAAAGCAGCGGTCTTTAATGGACCCGAAAAACCATTTTCAATCAAGGAGTATGAACTGAAGCCGCCGCCGCAGGGGATGGCAAAAATCAAACTCGTTGCGAGCGGGATTTGCGGTACAGATGTTCATATTCATCACGGTAAAATTCCGGTGCCCTTCCCCGGCATCATCGGGCACGAATTTGTCGGCGTTGTGGAAGAGCTTTCACCCGAGGATAGTGCAGAATTCGGCATCAAGAGCGGTGACAGTGTCATTGTTGTTATTGCCTGCCCTTGTGGAGAATGCCTGCTGTGCACAGCGGGGGATGATGCCAATTGTCTGAATATGGGGCTGACAAACGGCGGTGACCCGGAAACGGCACCGCATTTTTACGGCGGCTATGCCGAGTACAATTATTCGCCGGTAAAAAACCTGGTTAAAATTCCGGAAGGGATTGGCGCAAAAACTGCGTGCGTCTTTGCCTGCGCGGGACCCACGGCGCTACATGCCTTCGGTCTTGCAAAAAAAGCCAACATCGACTTGGCACAGGTCTCAACCGCTGTGGTACAGGGCATGGGGCCGGTGGGGGCTTTCGCCATAATGTACTTGGCAAGCGTAGGCATAAAAAATGTTATCTGCGTCACCGGCCGCGCGAATGCTGAAAAAATGGCGGCAGCGCAAACGCTCGGTGCCACAAAGGTGTTTAATCTTCAGGATACACCGGACGATGAATTGACCGCAAAAGTACAAGCAATTTCCGGCGGAATCGGCGCAGATTTGGTCTTTGAGGCTTCCGGCAATCCGCAGGCGGTAGCACAGGGGCTGGGTATGCTCCGCAACCGCGGTGTTTACCTGATACCCGGGCAGTATTCCAACAGCGGTATGGTGGAAATCGCACCGCAGTTAATCACATTTAAAGCCCTTCAGCTGATCGGCTCCTCCCAGTATTCCATGACGGATGTCATGGAATACCTCATGTTCCTTGAAGCGAATCCGCAGCTGCACGCCAAGATTTTATCGCTTGCGAGTTGCTACACGGTGGAGGATACGAATGCGGCGGTGGATGCGGTAAAATCCGGCAAGCATATTAAGACCATGCTGACAAATTGACAAAAAGATTAAATATTATCAAGGGAGTATTTGTGACATGGTGAAATTCGGAAAGCAAAGTGCAAAAAGGCTTTTATGTCTGCTGCTTGTTCTCGGGATTATGTTGACGTCATATTCCTTTACCGCCTCGGCCCAAAATCCCTCAATGGAAATAGCCGATGTAAAAAGTGCGGGTTTCCCGTTTATTTTCGTGGCCGGCTATGGTGGTTGGGGACAGTATGACAAGATTAATCGAACGGTATTCTATTGGGGCGGTTTGCAAGGCAACTTGGTAAAATATTTAAACAAGCAGGGTTTTGAATGTGCTGCGGCCTCCGTTGACCCGATTGGCAGTGCGTGGGACAGGGCATGTGAGCTTTATGCCCAGCTTGCCGGCACGGTGGTGGATTACGGTGCGGTGCATGCCGCTCAATATGGACATGCCCGCTTTGGCTTTGATTACAGCGAAAAGCCGCTCTTACAAGGCTGGGGGTCGGAGGTTGACGGTGGGGTCAAAAAAGTAAATTTTATCTGCCATAGTTTTGGTGGTGCAACAGCAAGGCTGCTGGCGGAGCTCTTGGCGAACGGTGACGCCGAAGAGGCAAGCGGAGCGAAAGACGATGTTTCACCCCTGTTTACCGGCGGCAAGGCCGAGTGGATTAATAGCATCACCGCTATTTCGTCCCCCCACAACGGCACCACCGCATTAGAAATGGCGATGCCGCTGTTCAAACTCCGTGAACTGCTGGGTATCAAAGGCAAAGATCGCCCGATACCGTCGCTCGGTCTCCTGGGCATCACGGAACATTTGCTTAAATTATCTAAGGCTATGGCAAAGGGCATGGGGCCCGATACGGGACTTTATGATTTGTCGCTTGACGGCGCTGCCGAGCTTAATCGGCGCATATCAACACTTGACAATATTTATTACTTTTCCCTGCCGGTTGACGGAACCACTGTTTCAGTCATTTCAAACCGAAGAGTGCCGGATATGAAAATACCGGAACTGATGGTTTGGCCAACCGAGATTTTTATGGGCGGGTACACCGGCGTTACAGCGGGCGGGATTACCATTGACAGCAGCTGGTTTTGCAACGACGGTGTCGTCAATACCGAGTCATGCAAAGCACCGCAAAACGAGGCAAGCCAGACCTATGACGAAAATCGTGTTGTTCCGGCAATTTGGCAGGTGATGGAAACGGCGCAAGGCGTGCATTACACCATGGTAAACGGTGGATTTGTCTATATGGTGCGCATAAAGCCTTTTTATGTTGAGCATATGACCTTGATTAATTCCTTATAAATGCGGACATACAAAGAAAAAAGATATAAAAACATATTGACAAAAGTTGATTTGACGCCTATAATAAAATCATATCAAATATGTTTGATGTGAGGCGATTCTATGGGCTCAATATATGAAGAATACGCAAAAGTTTTTAAAGCGTTTTGCGATGAAAACCGATTACAAATCCTTGAGTTGCTGCAAAGCGGCGAAAAGTGCGCATGCGTTTTGCTGGAACAATTAAGCTTGGGCCAATCGGGGCTTTCCTACCATATGAAGATTCTTGTCGAATCCGGTATTGTGGAAAGCCGGCAAGAGGGCAAGTGGACACACTACAAAATCAGTCAAAAAGGCAGTGAAGTTGCGGCCAATTTGCTGAAAACGTTGACGACCGAGCATGCAGGAAGCATAAACGATGACTGCTGCAACACCTTGCGCAGCTAGCAAAAAGCCATCTTAAAGAAAAGATGGCTTTTTAGGGGCCTATGAATCAAAATTATTTGATATGACTTTATATAAAGTGAGGTTGGCGAGCATGCAGACATTAAAAGCAATCTGGTTTTTTATCCAGGACCAAATACTTGCGATGAAATGGTTGAATAAATTAGTCGGCAGCGGTCTTTCGGCAGCGGGGCTGGATATAGAAAGTCGTTTGGCGGGGAGTCTTCAGTTTTTTATTTATGATGTGATTAAAGTCACCCTGCTTTTGTGTGTGCTGATTTTTATGATCAGTTATATTCAGAGCTATTTTCCGCCCGAGCGCAGCAAGAAGATATTGGGTCGCTTTCGCGGCATCGGGGCAAATTCAATTGCCGCCTTGCTCGGTACGGTTACCCCTTTTTGCTCCTGCTCGTCCATCCCGCTTTTTATCGGCTTTACCTCCGCGGGGCTTCCGCTGGGGGTCACCTTTTCCTTCTTAATCTCTTCGCCGATGGTAGACCTCGGTTCGCTGGTTCTGCTCATGAGTATTTTTGGCCCAAAGGTAGCGGCTATTTATGTGCTAGCGGGCTTAATCATCGCCGTACTCGGCGGTACGCTCATTGAAAAACTGCATATGGAGAAGTATATTGAAAGCTTTATCCTTACTGCGGGCAGTGTGGACATAGAGTCCCCCGATTTGACAAAAAAGGACCGCCTTGTTTATGCCAAAGAGCAAGTGTTCTCAACCTTCAAAAAGGTGTTCCCATATATTTTGGCCGGGGTCGGCATCGGTGCTGTTATTCATAACTGGATACCCGAAAACTGGGTGGAGTCGGTGCTCGGCAGCCATAATCCGTTTGGTGTAATTTTAGCGACACTCATCGGTGTACCGATGTATGCGGATATTTTTGGCACAATCCCCATTGCGGAAGCCCTGTTTTCAAAAGGCGCCCAGCTTGGCACTATTTTAGCCTTCATGATGGCGGTCACCACGTTGTCCCTGCCGTCCATGATTATGTTGCGCAAGGCGGTTAAGCCAAAGTTATTGGCAGTTTTTATCGCCATATGTACGGTTGGGATTATCATCGTCGGGTATTTGTTTAATGTTGTGCAGCCGTTTATCGTATAAGATGTGCTTATTCGTCATCGACCGAATAGTTATTTGAAATTGGAGGAAAGAGAAAATGAGTATCTTTAAAAAAGATAAGAAAAAAGAAGAAACACCGAATTGCGGTTGCTGTTCGGGCCAATGCGGCGCCGAAACGGGGACAACCGCTGAAACAGTAGAAACAGTAGAAACAGTAGAAACGGCGGGAACAAATGAGTTTAGCATCAAAGTTTTGGGGTCCGGCTGCGCAAAATGCAACCAACTCGAAGCGGCAACAAAAGCCGCGTTAGAGCAACTGGGCTTGGACACGACGATAGAGCACGTGACCGATTTTGTAAAGATAGCAACTTATGGCGTGATGTCAACCCCCGCGCTTGTCATCAATGGAAAAGTCGTTTCCTATGGCAAGGTTCTGAAAGTAGAAGAGATTATAAAGCTTCTGCAAAAGGCAAGATGACGTGACGTTGAAGTTTTCGGCAAATCGCAGGTGACACTGCGAGGGGTTGGGTATTCTCAGCAACTGCTGCAAAATTTGCGACAGTTCAAAAGCAAACAGGATAACCTGATTACTAGCTTGCCCGGGCTTGGCGGAGTATAAGGTCTTAGTGGAATAAATGGTATTTGTGATATCCGCCCGAATAAGCAGAAAGTGCTGTACGAAAAAGAATACGCCATTAAGTTTTGAGTTAAATTGAAAAAAAGCGTCCGTTTTAGCGGGCGCTTTTTTCAAATCTCTATTTCTTCAACTTGTTGCCGGATTTACCGTATTTTTTCAAATAGCATTCGGGGCACATAATAAACCGCCGATACATTTCCGGGAAAGCTTTCGGGTTTGTTTTATTCTCAAAACACGTAGCACAGAAGTGCTTTTTACACTGCTGGCATTCCAGTATCGGTCTTCGCGTGGCGGGTACCCCGCAGTAATCACAGGCTCTCATACAAGCACCTCCAAATCAATCGGGTTGTTACAAGACATAACAACCTGTTATTAAAATTCTAAACAAACACTCGCCATACTGAACGCCTCAACGCCAAAAAGTAACTGATTACCAACCGTTTGAATGGATTGTTTGCTTGGCACAGGGTTTTCATTGATATCTACAAAGTACGCTTTTTTGATAACCTTGTCAAGTTCAAACACGGCTTGTGTGTCTTCACCCTCACATTCATACACCCTGAGTATCAGCCGGCCGCTGTCGTCTTCCGCCAGCTTGACGGCCGAAACGGCGACAGTTTCGTTTTCTTGGTATAAAAAGCCGTTGCTGAGTTCCAGCGTGCCTTCGTGCTTCGTACCGGAAAGGTAGGTGAACGGGTGGTTATAATCAAACGCCTTTTGAATGAGCGCGGCGTTTGTCTGAGCCGGGTTTTCAACCATAACCGCAAAGCCGAAACGATGCACGGCAACTTCCGGCAGGGGGTCCGGGTCATACGAACTGCGGATGAGATCAACGGCAAGGGCGTTCTCAAACCCACGGAAGCCGTATTTGCTACCGGTGACGATCATGAATGCGCTGTTGCTTTCGCCCTTCGGCAAAGCCAGCCCCCAGCTGTTGGCAGGGACGTCGCTGTCCATGCCTTCCCTTGTGATGGTGCCAAAGGGAATGTCATATTTATAATGTTCACAGTCATATGCAAATGGCATGTAAAAGTTGAGCTGCGGCATCGGTTTGCCTATTTGTGAGGTCTCGCGCCAGTCACATTCTACATCAAAGTCGAGTTTTGAACTGTCGTGACTGAGCGTAATGGTAACATCAAGCGTTGAGCTCCTGAATGGTATAGAGTAGGAAAGCCATTGCTTTAAGGCATCCTTGCCTGCAAGCACTTCCTTCATCTTGACATCGCGGTTTAAGGGGTTGATGTTCATATATCGCCCGACCCGCCAGGAGGTCATGCCCTCGGCATCGTCTTCGTCGATGAGCCTGAACATGGCGGAAGGCCTCTGTGGGTCTACAAGCTCTTTGCCTGTCACCTTATCCTTAAGGGATATGATGGCGGCGTTTTGGGTGTCAAATACCACCTTCATTCGACTATTTTCAAGCGTATATTTTTTCGCCTTGTTCACCCTTGGGTCTTTTGGGAACTGCACGGGTATATCGGTGAGCTCCTTTTCCTTCAAAAAGTAGGTGCTGTAACCCAACGCCGGAACCTCAGCGTCAATGAGCAACCGCATGTATTGATGTCCCCAGTAATTTCGGTTTTCAAACTCGCTGTGGCGATGGATATCTAAAATTTGGTATCGGACCGGGTTGCCTTCACCGTCACAGATTTCAATTCTTGATTTATCGCCCGGCCAGTCGAATATCGTCACTTCCGTCGGCTCTTTTCTGGTGCGGTCAGAGGGGTTAAAAAAGTGAAGCACTCTGTTTTTGCCTTTGCCTCTTTCCGGTTGGGATACCCCAAAGTCACGCACGGCATAACCCACGCCACCGCCTTCGGAATAGGAGTCTTTGTTGTCTTCTCCTAACTCAAGTAAGGACGACGTGTCAATTTGTGAAGCAATATTTCGGATAGCTTGGCTGATACCGGTATTGGCCACCGCCAGAATTTGTTGGAACTGCCCCATGGCAAATTCTCTGGTTTCAATCACGCCGGAGCCCGGAAAAATATCATGAAAATGGTTGAAGAGCACCCTTTTCCATGCTTCTTTGTAGCCCAATCCCGGATAATTGCCGCCCGCGAACGCTGTGGAAACAGCGCTGAAGCTTTCCGCTTCGTTCATTTTAGCCTCACTAACGCGGTTGGCAAGCTTGATTCTGGACTGCGAAGTATAGCAACCGGTAAAGACAAAGTTTAGTTCTCTGTCGACCAATGGCAGCTTTTCCTTCACCTTTTCCAGTTCGCTGAAATACTGCCCGAAGGTGCCAAAGCGAACCGTTGGGAAAACAGGCCAAGTATTCAGTTCCATTAGTCTTTCAATATCTCGTCTGGTCGCCCCGCCACCGTGGTTGCCCACACCGTACACTTTAAGCGCGGTTTTCATGCCATATTCGTCGCAAAATGCAGGCAGATGTGAGGCGATGTTTTCGTCAATGATGCCGTTGTACCAAAACGGGTCTCTGTGCACAAGGATAGATTTACCCGAAGGGGACTGCCAGCGGTACAGATATTCCGTATCATTGCCTCTGCAGTGGTAGTAGTATTTTACGCCACCGTTACATAAGATTTCCGGCACATTGATGTTGTGGCCAAAGGTGTCGGGCTCAAAGTCAATGTTCAAGGAGTCGGGGTTTATGTCCAATAGTTTTGAAAGGTAGCCCTTTGTATATAGGATATGCCGTGCCAAGCTCTCGCCGTTTGGCATATTTTTATCCGTCTCTACCCAGGTGGATGCGGTGACCTCCCAACGGCCTTCCTTCACCCGTACTTTGATTTCTTCCAGCATTTCGGGGTCATGCTCTTGCACAATCCGGTAAACGGACGCTTGAGACTGGGAAAAGGTGAACGCCGGGTACTCCTTCATCAAATTAAGCATCGTGCGAAAGGTATCGAGTGTAACCGCAACGGTCTGGTCGTACCCCCACATCCAGTTCATATCGATATGCGCATGCGCGGCGCATAGAATTGTATAACTTTTTGCGATTTCGCTTAAGCTCAAAATCATTTTTTCCGCCTGAGTGGCCGCGTCATTGGTAAGGGTACCGTCTCGCGTAAACCTTTCGTCTAAAAAGTTCACCGCATCCGTAATAAGCGCATCAAACTTGCCGTCGTTTACCTGCGAAAGTCTAGTCGCAAAATTAAGTTGCGCGATAATCCGCTCGGCGACGGCGCCGCTGCTTTTGACTTCTAATCTGTCCAGTTTGGCGATAGTTGATGACATTGTTTTGTCCCCCCACCATTCATTCGGGTTGCCTGTAAATCATAACAATAATATCACAGTCCCACTTTGCTGTCTACTGCTTGATTGCGTTGAGCACACCAAAAACTTTGCGATAAACATGATATTTAGTAGAATACCGTTTGATTATCTGCGAATATGATATATAATAGAGGCGAGGGAAAGCATGAGCAGGCACAACGACTTTCCCTATAACGAAAAAGGAGGCGGCACCATGAAACAGATACTTGTTGGAGGATGTTTTGAGGCGTCCGAAATTGCGCTGGGTTGCTGGCGCACGGCGAAACTTGAGCCGGCACAAGCCGAAGAGCTTTTGGCAACCGCGTTGGAAGAAGGGATTAACCTTTTTGACAATGCGGACATCTACGGCGGCGGCAAGGCGGAGGAAGTCTTCGGCCAAGCCGTCAAGGCACTCGGTGTTCGAGATGAAATCCTGATTCAAAGCAAATGCGGCATCCGAAACGGACTGTTCGATTTTTCAAAATCACACATATTGGAAGCGGGTGACGGTAGCCTGAAACGCCTGGGTACGGATTATCTTGATGTACTCTTGCTCCACCGACCGGACACGCTCATGGAGCCGGAAGAAGGGGCGGCAGCATTCGAGGTACTGCATACCGCGGGCAAGGTGAAGCACTTCGGTGTGAGCAATCAAAACCCCATGCAAATGCAGCTACTGCAAAAATATGTCCCCTATAAACTGGTGGCAAACCAGTTACAACTGAGCTTGACCAACACAAGCATGATTGACGCGGGCTTCAATGTGAATATGGAGATTAACCCTGCACTTAACCGCGACGGGAGTGTTTTGGAATACTGCCGGCTGGAGGGTATTACGATTCAGGCGTGGTCACCCCTGCAATATGGCGTATTTGAAGGCACTTTTATTGACAATGAAGAACTGTTTGCTGTCTTTAACGCGAAGCTACAAACCTTTGCCGATGCAAAGGGCGTAACAAAGAGCGCCATAGCATTCGCGTGGATTCTGCGGCACCCCGCAAAAATTCAGGCAATCGCCGGCACAACCGACTCGGAACATCTCAGCGAGCTTTGCCGTGCGACAAGCTTTAGCCTGAGCCGCGAGGAGTGGTATGAGTTGTACTGTGCGGCAGGCAACAAGTTGCCGTAATAGCCTTGCTATTTTAACAGGTAGGGCGGGGGCTTGCCCCCGCCGCCAAAACAATCTTTCACAAAGGCTTTCGGCGGGGGCAAGCCCCCGCCCTACACTCGGAACACCTCAGTGAACTTTGCCGCGCGACAAGCTTTAGCCTGAGCCGCGAGGAGTGGTATGAGTTGTACTGTGCGGCAGGCAACAAGTTGCCGTAATAGCCTTGCTATTTTAACAGGTAGGGCGGGGGC
>JAAYFA010000281.1 GCA_012728445.1 Clostridiales bacterium
GGATGGTAACGGTTGTCAGCGAATCACAAAAAGAAAACCCGTCTCTGCCAATGGTTGTAAGGCTTTGTGGCAAGACGAAATTTTGCAGAGAAGAGCACTTCATAAACGCCGCATCGCCAATTTCCTCAAGACCCTCGTTAAAGGTAATCGTGTAGAGATTAGCGCAGAGCTAAAACGCATTGTCGCGGATTTTTGTCACGCTTGCGGGGACTTCATATGCTCCGCCGCCCGTAACTTTTTCGCCGGCGTCTTTATTCAGCTTTACCCGCGCATTCGGGTAAAAAACAAGTTCTTTTTTACCTGTTGAATAGAGCACGCCGTTTTCGTCCGTTTCAAAAAAACGGTTCTGTGCATCGACTTCAAACGTTTCCAACACAGCGCAATTTGCAAAGGCCCAGTTGCTTATTTTCTCGACATTCGCACCTATTTTCACTGTCTTTAGGTATTGTGCGTTGGCGGCACAGAAATCCATCAGCTCCACAACGTTGGCACCGTCCGCTCGATCCGGAATAACTAAATCCGGTTTTGTTGTGTTGCCCTTGTAACGGTAAAGTGCCACGCCACCGGCAACAGCCTTATAGGTATATGTTGCCCTGCCGCTCTGATGGCAGCCGAACAGCGTGCACATCAAGAGTGACAGGGCAACAATAAACGTTAATCTTTTCATTTTTTGACCACACCTCTCTGAAAGACTGTGCGGTGGCGTGCGTATTAAGCCTCTGCGGCTTCGGGCTTCTTGTCTTCCTTAAGCAACTTTGCTATTCTGACAATAAAGTGAAAGCCTTCCGCTATTTTTTCAATACCGGCTGAAAACAGCCACATAACGGATGGAATAAGCAACACAAAAACGCCCAATACTAATTTGCTGCCAAAGTCTATCGGCACAATCGAGAATACATCCGGCACATAAGCCAACACACCGACAAACAGCACGACCAAACTCGCGAGCATAACGGCACGCATCCAGTTAAAGGGCTTACAAACCTTCCAAACCATGATGAAACCGACACAGGTAATCAGCACTGCGGCAATGGTGGTCACCTGCGCATCCTGCAGATCAAAAGCCGCTTTAAACAGTACGACACCGATGATGATAAAAAGGTCCGTCAGGGCGGCGGGCAGTGCCCGATAAATGACATTGACAATAAACCGCCCACGCACAAGCGACTTGTTTGGTTCAAGCGAAAGGAAGAACGACGGGATGCCGATGGTGAGCATACTCGCGAGCGACAGCTGCGCAGGCGTTAGCGGGTAGGCAAAAACAGCGAATATGGATATAATCGCTAAGATAAACGAAAAAATATTTTTCACAAGAAACAGAGAGGCGGTACGTTCAATGTTATTGATAACCCGCCTACCTTCCGCTACAACAGCGGGCATGCTATCAAAGTCGGAGTTGAGCATCACTAAGTGAGAAACTTTTGATGCAACATCACTGCCGGAGGCCATGGCAACACTGCAGTCCGCCGCTTTGAGCGCCAGAACATCGTTCACGCCGTCGCCCGTCATCGCAACCGTATGCCCCGCTTTTTTAAGGGCGAGAATCAGCTGACGTTTCTGCTCCGGCGTGACACGGCCGAACACCGTATATTTGCCGGCGGCCTCTGCGATTTTCTCCTTGCTATCAAGAACAGGCGCGTCAATACTCCGGTCGGTATGCTCGATCCCGGCGTTTTTCGCCGCCGCGGCTACGGTCAAGGGGTTGTCGCCGGAAATAACCTTAATCGCAACGCCCTGTTCCCTAAAGAATTCAAAGGTGGCGCGCGCAGTCGGCTTTACCGGGTTTTCAAGCACAATGAGCGCAATCGGCTTTATGTCGTCGAGCGTGTTCGCTTCCCCAACGGGGCCACAGCCGGCCAAGAGTAACACCCGGCTGCCCGTTTCGGCGTAGGTGTTAATGGTCTCTTGGTATTCGGGGAAGTTGCCGCGCAAAATGAACTCCGGTGCGCCCAGCGCATAGTTTTCGCCGGGGCCGAAGGAGACCGCGCTGTATTTATCCGCAGAGGAAAATTCTTTAATCTTTACCGCCCGGCGGTAGGAGGCACTGTTAAAGCATTTTTTTATAGCCTGCATGGTGGCGTTAATCCCGGGCATATCTCCGGCAAAATCTGTCAGTAGTCTTTCAACCGCTGCGGCGTCCATATCGTTAGGGCCAATGTTTACGATGGCGGTCACATCCATATGGTTTTCCGTTATCGTACCGGTTTTATCCACACAAAATACATCTGCCCGCGCGAGGGTTTCAATACACTTTAGGTCCCGCACAAGCGTGTGCTTTTTAGAAAGCCGCATCACACTGACGGCCAACGCCACGCTGACGAGTAAATACAGCCCTTCCGGAATCATCCCCACCAAGGCGGCAGTCGTGTTTTCTATGCCTTCTTTTGGCATCAGCCCGAGGATTTGCGTCTGCCTTGTATACATCATTATCCCCACGGGGATGATGGCGATGCCGATAAGCTGTAGCATCCGCGTCAAGTCCCGCATCATGCCGGTTTGTTTGCTCTTTTTTGCCTTCTTCGCTTCGACAGTCATTTTGGAAACGAATGAGTTCCGCCCCACGCGCTCCAAACGTGCGCGCCCTTCACCGGATACCACAAAGCTGCCGGAAATCAGTTTGTCCCCGGCTTTCTTCATAATTTCATCGGACTCACCCGTTACAAGGGATTCGTTGACCCGCAGTTCGCCCGTGAGTAGGATCGCATCGGCATAAATCTGGTTGTCGCTACCGAAAACGGCAATATCATCCAGCACTGTTTCCTCGGAAAGCAGCTCAACCACCACGGAATCCCGTATGACCGTTGCCTTGGGTTCGGACATCAATACCAGTTTATCCAGCGTCTTTTTTGCCCGGAGTTCTTGCACAATACCAATGAGGGTATTGACGACCACGGCAACCAAAAACATCATGTTTTTGAAGGAACCCACGGCAGCCAGCGAAATGGCAAGCACAACAAATATCAGGTTGAAGTAGGTCAAAATATTGCCGGCAATAATCTGCGGCACGGTTTTTGACGGCGAATCTACCGCCTTGTTGTCAAGCCCGGCGGCTATACGCTGCCGGACTTGGTCCCCGCTCAGGCCAAAATCCGGAAAAGTCGCAATGCGTTCCGGCTGCGGAATTCGAGGTTCTTCAACCTGTTGTTTTTTGTTTAGCTTGTTCAAATAAACTGCCCACTCTCACCATTAAATACAAAAACTGTCGACCTCTTTATGACTGTACAATTATATCAAAAAGAAAAATAGATATCAATCACAAGTACCGGTTATTCTTGTTCAATTAAAAAATATATTTGACCATTACATAAAAGTGCATGACGCTCCCCGCAAGGACAAAAAGATGAAAAATTGTATGCGCATATTCCTTCTTTTTCCCGAGCCGCAAAAATATTGTTCCCGCCACATAAATCAGTCCGCCTAAAATCAGCAGGCCGAGCGCGCATTTGTCAATCGCACCCTTAATCGGGTATATAGACGCAAACATGACGACACCCTCGCCGATATAAAGGACCATCCGCAGTACCCTTGTTTTTTCAAAAAACACAGTAGACATCAAAATTCCAACTACGGCGCAAGCCCAAGCAAAATAAAACACAAACAGGGCGTGCCCACGGTTTATATGGTAAAGGCCGATCAATGCGCAGGGGGTTGCCGTGCCGGCAATCAAGAGATAGATCATCGAATAGTCAATGACACGGGCGATTTTCCGCATCTTCCCGACCGGCAGGCCGTGGTAAAAGGCGGACGCCGCGTACAGCGTTATCATCGTACCACCGTAGATTAGTGCGGAGACAATTTTATTTGCCTCGCCGGACTCCAGCGACTTTTTCAAACAAATCGCCAGCACCGCCACAGCCAGCAGAACACCTGCGGCGTGCGTTATACAATTGAGCTTATCCTCTTTTTTAGAATAGGCGGCCAGTTTAATTTTTTCCGAATACAAAACATCACCGTTTCCTTTTTTATATCAAAACGCTTTCAGTATTATATCACACCATGTTTTTCTTGTCATCCGTTCATACCTTCGGCCCGATAATCTTGACTTGATGGTTTGGGTTGCCTATAATATAAATTAGGATTGTTAACCGACTAATTAGTATCTATAAATAGGAGGGAAATCATGTTGTCAAAACTTATTTCAACAGTTCTTGCATTTTTTACGGTTGTTTCAAACTTTTCCGGTTTGTTCTGCCGTACCCCAAAAATCGAGCCGCCGGGCGACGACTTTACCCCCGTAGTCAGGTTTACCGTGGCGAGCGATGTGCATATCCAAGTCCCGGGCGATATACAGTGCCATCGCATGGCTAAAATGCTCCGGACCGGTTATGCTGTTGCCGAGGCGGATGCCAACTATAAAAACCTTGATGGCGTCGTGTTTGCCGGCGACATCACGGACAATGGCTGGCACAGCGAGTACCTCGCCTTTCAGTCCATCATGAACGCCGGCTTAAAAGAAGAAACACAGCCGATGGTGATCATCGCTAAATCACACGACTGCTCCACCTATAAAAAAGACGCGCTTGATTTTTTCGAGTCGCTTTCCGGCCTCACAACGGATTTTCATCATGTGATGAACGGCTTCCATTTTATCGGTATATCAACAACGCATGACAGAGATACGGATGATAAATACACCGAGACACAACTGGACTGGCTAGACGCGCAGCTTGCGCAGGCCGCCGCCGATGACCCCGCAAAACCAATTTTTGTTACCCACCATGAGCATGTAGCAAACACCGTATATGGCAGCAGAGAAGAATACGGCGAGGGCTGGGGCACACCGGAGTTTTATGATATTTTTGCCCGCTATCCCCAAGTTGTCGATTTTTCCGGGCATTCACATTACCCGGTCAACGCCCCCCGTTCCATCTGGCAAGGTGATTTTACAGCCCTTGGCACCGGGACGATGGATTATTTTGAATTTATGATCGATCGCGAAACCATTCACCCAAAAAACAACCATCATGCTTCACAAATGTGGATCGTAGAAGTAGATGCGAACAATCGCTTAAAGCTGCGTGGGTACGATTTGATGGCCGACACTTTTGTGTGTGAGTATTTGATTGAAAATCCGGCCGATAAAAGCACCTTTGCCTACACGCCGGAAAAACGGGCGGCCAGTTCTACCGCCCCGGTGTTTGACGCAAATACCGATGTAAAAATTAAAAAGCTCATCGACGGCACTCGGCGTGTGGATATCCCGGCCGCCCGCTCAACCGATGAGAAAGTAGTTTTTATCTACAGAGTTTATGTGCTGGATGAGGCAGGAAACCCCGTTAACGATTTTTGGGAACTTTCGGGTTATTACTTTTCCCCACCGCCCAAAACCGTCCAAGTTAAAATCGGCAAGCTTGCAAAAGGAACCTATACTTTGAAAATCGTTGCGGAAAACGCTTACGACATGCAGTCGGAACCTATCACCACAACCCTGATAGTCAAGTAAAGCTGTTTAGCTTTACACCTAAAGACTAGAATAATATCAACGGAGGACCTTATTATGCTGTTGGATTTACTTAAAAAAACCCGAAGTTACCGGAACTTTGACCCGTCGGTAACGTATACCGCGGATGATATGAAAGAGCTTGTCAACCTCTGCCGCTTTGCGCCGTCCTCGGTCAACAGGCAGCCCCTTCGCTTCGCATACGCAACCAAAAAAGAGGATTGCGCGCGCATCTTCCCCCACACAGGCTGGGCGGCCATGATTAAAACAAACAAGCCCCCGCTCCCCGGCAACGAGCCAACCGCATACATCCTCATCTGCTACGACACAGACTTTGTGCAAAACTCCCCGGATGCCGATGTGGGTATTTACGCCCAGACAATAGTGCTAGGTGCCATGGAAAAGGGTATTGGCGCCTGCATGCTCGGCAACTTCAAAAAACCCGCCCTGGCCGAAGTTTTCAACCTACCCGCAAACATTATGCCCCGTCTTCTCATCGCACTCGGTACGCCCAACGAAAAGATTGTGCTGACCGAGGCGAAAAACGGCGAAACAGCCTATTACAGGGACGCGGAAAACACCCATTATGTACCGAAGCTGTCTTTGGCAGAAATTTTGTTGCCGGAGATGTAAGTTTATTTGCCAAACCTTTTTAATGCGAAGAACACGGCATAACCGTTTGGGTTTGCCGTGTTCTTTTATTGTTTCCGGAGAACTTCGCCTGTGTCTGCAAGGGTGTCTTTCCCCCTCGCCTATTGATGCAGCAAGTTATATATAGTTAATCTCCACACTGCCAAGCTTCACATTACCGCTAAGCGTCAACAAAGGTTCCGTAAGAACCGACTGTGCCTGTTGCGTTTTGTTCTTCACTTCGCCAAGTGTTGCGCCGATTTTATCCACTACATTCCAGTGCCGGGGGATGTAGAGCTTGAGCGAGCCGAGACTGCAGTCAATAAGAATCTCCGCACCTGCGGGGCTCAGCCGGACTTGGTCGAAATATACGGATAGCTCGCCGAGCGATACCGTGAGTTTACCGCCTTGCAGCGCGTCCGCGCGCAGGTATTTGCTGGATGACCCCATTGAAGCCTTGACGTAAGGGTTGTTGTCGTTAATGCTGTCATTGGGGCGGTTGTATTGATTGTTGGGATAGTTCGCGAAGACCGCTTTCTTTGGCCTTTTCCTGAAAATCAGCGTGCAGCCGATACCGGCGAGAACGGCCGATGTTACAAGAATCACGGGGCGGATAAACGGTAGCCCCAGCGGCTCGTTATAAATCATATACAGGAATGCCGTCGGAACAAAGATGCCGAAAAATTCCATCCGTGCAACACTGCTGATGATGATAGCTGAGA
>JAAYFA010000232.1 GCA_012728445.1 Clostridiales bacterium
ACACTGTTCAAATCAGCTTGATTCCCGTTTGTTGGGTGAACACCCTATTAGTTTCCATTTGTTGTGTGCAAGGCAAAATCAGCCATCGCACCCGGCAAACGGAACTTTTTATTACACTCGGCAAACGGTAGAAATTAATAAAAGCCGTCAAAAGCCTTGATTTCAAGACATTCTGACGGCTATATGTGCAAAAAGAAGCACCCAACCTTTGTATCAAAGATTGGGTGCTTCTATGGCAAAGGACACGAGTTTGATACAAAATGCACCCGGTAGCCTTTTTCCCGTTTGTTGGGTGAACACCCCCGACCATTTCCGTTTGATTTGTGGGTTTTCCGTTTGTCGGGTGAACACCCCTTTGATTATCCGGGCTAATTCAACAAGGCTTGTTGATATTTAGTTTTATTCTAAATAACACGCCGGATGCAAGTGCTAATAGGTTTTGGCTATTTCAACAGCTTGCACTTTTTGTTCCGTTCTTCTAATATCCGTTCCGCCACGCCAATTACAATGGCGGCTTTTTCCGGATCAGCCAGCGAGGCTTTAAGTTCGCCCACCTTTATGGCAAGCTGCTGTTCGAGCGGCGCAAGCTCGGGGGCGCTCATGGGGTCGCTGTAGCGCACCATTTCGGCAAGCGCCTTTATCTTTGTTTGCAGCGCGGCATCATCGGTTTGAGAGATAAGCAGTTCTATATCGGCTTGCAGGCTCTTTATATGCTGTACCTTGGGCGCAACCTTTTCACCGGTTTTTTCTATGTGCTCCGCGCCGCCCCTGAGCATCACGATGCGTATGGAAAATATGGCAAGCAACGCCGCATGTATAACGATAAACCATACGAATGGCAGCGCGAACACGAAGAGTTGCTCCAGCACAACGACGACAGCAGATACGATTATTTCTATTATGAGATATGTAAGCGCGGCGGAGGGAAGGGCCGCAATCCACGGATACATGCCTTTTTTATTCAGCATCGTAAACGTGCAAAGAAGCAGGCCGGCTATGCCTATCAGCGCGAATATGTACGCTATAATAAAGTTCGCCGTCACAGTAACCGTCAGGAACAAAAGCGAAACCACAATTACCAATATTGCCGCTATGATAATAACGTTCTTTTTATCCTTCATTTTTACTTCCCTCCTCTACAGTTTTCCGCCGCATTCAAGGCAGAACTTGCCGCCCGCCGGCACGTCCGCGCCACACTTCGGGCAGTTGTGCGCAAGCGCCGCACCGCACTCCATGCAGAATTTACCCGCCGGAACTTGTTTGCCGCAAGTGGGGCAGATTATCATGCCCGCAGGAGCTTGCTCTGTTTTTGAGCCGCACTCCAGGCAGAATTTCGCCCCTGCCGGAAGCGGCTTGCCGCATTGCGGGCAGGGCATCGCTACACTCTGTGTCTGTGCCTGCTGCGGATTCAACACGCCGCCCATGGTATCCTGCATTACGCCGCCGACCGCCGCGCCGACAGTGCCGCCCACGCCAGCCATCATGCCTAAGCCCACGCCCATATTCGTCATTTGCCCCACAGCCTCGTTTGAGGCGACGCGCTCGGCCACATCGTAGCCGCGCTCCTGCTGGTAGGTGTAGCCTTCCATGGCGCGCTTTCCGGCTATGGCCTCGCCCTCTATCTTCATGCGCTGCGCCTGCGTCTGCTGATGGATGACGCCAACTTTTTGCTGCAGCTGCGCCTCAGCGATATCAGCATATTGCCTAAAATGCAGCTCCTTAAAATTTTGATATTGCTTATCCTCCTCGGGCTTGACAATGGTCGTGACGAAGAACTGCGCTAACGACACGCCGTATTCGCTAAAGTCGGGCGTAAGCCGTGTTTTGAGCGTTTCACTCATCTCGGTCAGCTTTTCGTCTATCTCGAATATGTTGAGCTTCTCCGCTTTAATAAGCTGTGCAAAGTAGGTTTTGACCCGCGTCATGAGGAACATTCTAAACTTTTGCACAAGCCCCGCCTGCGTTATGCCCTGCTCGGTGCCCACGACTTTCACCAGCAGCTTGCGTGAATCCTCGGCTAATAGGCTCATTTCCCCCGATGCGCCTATTTTAATGGGGAAGCCATATGTCGGCTCGACGTACTCGACTTTGCTGTCCGTGCCCCACTTTATCGCCATCTGCTCGGTTTTGTTGATGAAATACACCTCGCAGTGAAACGGCGTTTTGTCGCCTGTAGCGTGGTTAAAGAGCTTGCCGACGAGCGGCAGATTTTGGCTTTCGAGCGTATGCCGCCCGGGGCCGAACAGATCGAGCGCCTGCCCGTTCATGAAAAACACGGCCTCCTGCGACTCATGCACTATGAGCTGCGTGCCTGTGTTAAAGTCTTCTATCGGGTGCTTCCAGATAAACGTTTGGTTATCGCCTTCGTATTTGATTATGTCTGCTATTTGGGGCATGGGTTAGGCCTCCTATAAGATATTTCTTGAGTTTTTTGCATGAATGAATATATAAAAGCTCACTATTATTTTATAACAAGTAATAACCTTCGGGACAATATCGTGCCATTTCATCATCTCCATACCTATTGAAAGTGCATTCCCAAGATGTTCCTTCATGATCATCGAAGCATATATGAATGGACTTTGGATAGTTTTCTCCGCTTTTTATATCATCGGCGGATAACCAGATGCAAGGTATTTCAAAATCATCATTACCATAATCATTGTCGGGTATCAAAGCTGATACAGGTTTACTTTTATTTGCACCAATATTATTGCATATAAATTCACCGTTGAAATATATGCTTGACAAAGGTAAGCTTCCTTGATTGAATATCTCAAAATCAATTCGTGATATTCTGTTTACAGCGGAAATCGAAATTTTTGGCCGGACTGCATCCTCATGCTCTTTTTTCTGCCTGCTTTTATCTTCAGAGTATTTCCAAAATGACAGAAAAATGCCC
>JAAYFA010000188.1 GCA_012728445.1 Clostridiales bacterium
AATGTACTCATAAAATCTCCTTTCAAATGCGAACTATCTTTCATATAATAAAATTAAAAGACAACCAATAATTGGATGACTTATTTTAACACCTATAACCGATTTTTGCAAGTCCCGATGTAAAATTCCGTCGGTGAAAATCCGACGATAAATTTCTTGTGTAAAAAAGACAGCTAAAAATCTGAAAATCCGGTATTGCTGCCCGGATAAATGCTCTCCGGCTAAAGGAGAACGCAATTTGCATATGTTTTAAAAACAATGTAAACACGCCGAAAAGGTTGCCGGCGTTGTGTTTATCGCTTTTGCCCTTGCCGAGTATACCGGCGCGTCGGCATTGCTGACCTGCATGATTTTAGGCGGAGTTTTTGTCAATGTTTCAAAAGATGCCACATCCGTTTTCAAAATAGCGGACATGATAACGCCACCGATATTTATGATATTCTTTGTCGTGTCCGGCGCTAAACTGGATATTTTACTTATTCCGTCAATCGGCGTTATCGGTATTGTCTATATCATCACGCGTATAATCGGCAAATACGCCGGTGCCTGGGTTGGTGCCGCTATAACGAAAGCTCCACACGCGGTAAGGAATTACCTTGGCTTAGCGCTAATTCCACAGGCGGGGGTAGCCATAGGGCTTACCATTGTTGCGGACCGGGTGGTGCCGGAGTATGCCGGGCAAATCCGTGCGGTCATTCTCTGCGCAACGCTGATTTATGAGCTGACGGGACCGGATATCTCAAAAATTGCCTTGACAAAATCCGGCGAAATTGAGATAGTATCAAAGAAGAAAAAGAGAAAAAGAGAAAAAGAGAAAAAGAAAAAAAGAAGAAGACTTCATAAGGGCTGTGTTGCAGCTTCCCAAATAAAAAATCGGAAAGGACAATAAGTATTATGTACGAAAACAAGAAGATCATCCTCTTTGACGGCAGCAACCTTGACGGCTGGGCCAAACGCGACGGCAGTCCCGCGGATTGGACAATCGAAGACGGCATCATGACTGTCGGCAAGGACGACATCGTTTCAAAAGTAACCTTTGGTGATGCGCTTTTGCATGTGGAATTCCGTGAGCCGGATATGCCGCTGGAAAAAGGACAAGGCAAGGGCAACAGCGGCGTGTATGTTCACGGTTGCTACGAAATACAGGTGCTGGATTCCTACGGTGTTGAACCACCAACCGACAGCGATTGTTCCGCTATTTACAACATGCATGCCCCGCTTATGAATGCTTGCAAACCCGCCTTGGCGTGGCAGACCTATGATATCCTCATCCGTGCACCGCGCTTTAACGCCCGCGGCAAAGTCAAAGAAGACGGCAGAATCTCTGTTTTTCAAAACGGGTTGCCGGTGCACAATAATATTATCCTTCCACGCGCGACACCGGGCGGTATCAGCGATAAACCGGTGGCAGAAGGGCCCGCGATGCTCCAAGACCACGGCGACCCGGTCAGCTTCCGCAACATATGGGTCATGAAATTGGACTGAAAAAACGCCATACCGAGCGGGGCGTACAAGCTTATACAATTAAATACGAGAAGACTTTGCAAATATAAGAAATTGCATGGTCGTTCTCGGTGTGACATTGATGTGAAAAATCGGATAAAAAATGTTGACAATCAAGGTGCTTTATGATAACATAATTTTCACGTCGTACCCATACGGAGAGATACCGAAGTGGTCATAACGGAACGGTCTTGAAAACCGTCGTACCGCAAGGTACCGTGGGTTCGAATCCCACTCTCTCCGCCATTTCAAGCGTTTGTGATTGTAAGTTCAATTTTTAACTGATAATCCACAACAATATATTTTTAAATTCGGTTACCACACGTAGAAGTTCTCAAGTTGGTGACGAGGCGCCCCTGCTAAGGGCGTAGGTCGGGCAACCGGCGCGAGAGTTCGAGTCTCTCCTTCTCCGCCAAATAACCAGTTTTACCTTTCGGGGTGAAGCTGGTTGTTTTTTTGAGTCGCGCCTCAATTTCTCGAGCCGCGCGAGCTACGCCGCCTGAGCAACGCCGGGGGCGGATGAAGCGAGGCGGGGTTGGCGAGAAACACGAGCCATGCGAAGCGTCTCTTACGAAG
>JAAYFA010000275.1 GCA_012728445.1 Clostridiales bacterium
GTTTTTAGATAGCGAAGGGATTAAGAAAGCAGCAAAATGCGAAGAGGTATACTATGCACACCCATACTCAAGCTGGGAGCGCGGAAGTAATGAGAACGGTAATCGAATACTTCGGCGTTTCATCCCAAAGGGATTTGATCTTAGCAAGTTTACCGCTGAAGAGTTGCAAAGAATAGAGGACTGGGTAAACAATTATCCTCGCAGAATACTCGGCTACAAAACCGCCAACGAGGTTGCCGCAGCATAGCGCTCGGCAAAAACCTCAATTCCCCCTCGGGGGAATTGAGATAACGAAGACCAACGCTCACTCAAAATAACTGAACCGAAGGTGCGACAATTAAACTTGCAATCTTTAGGATTATTTCCTACCTCTTTACAGTAGGGTTTCTGAAATTGTGGAAGCAAGTCAGTCCGGTGCTATTTTTAAGGATATAAAAGGTATCTATATTCTTGATAAAAACCAGGTTTCGGAAGATGACCTCCGGTTGTTTAATGCGGTCGCTAGCATTGTGTTGAAAAACGACGGACAACGGCTTTCAGAACAATGGGGCACTTTAGAAGAAAAGGATTTACCCGAGAAAGTTCAGTTTAAACAGCCGCTTGAGCAAATTAAAATCCCTTCCACGGGAGAAAATGAACTCACCTTTTTTAATGGAACAGGCGGTTTTAGTAAGGATGGTAAAGAATATATTATTCGCCTTGTCAAGGGTGAGCATACCCCAGCACCTTGGATAAATGTTATCGCAAACCCCAATTTCGGTTTCACTGTTTCTGAATCCGGCTCAGGGTTCACTTGGTTTGGCAACAGTCGCGAAAATAAGCTAACACCGTGGTCAAACGACGCCATAACTGACAGCCCCGGAGAAGTTATTTACTTCAGCGACAGTGACACGGGGGAGGCCTGGACAACAACTTGTCTTCCGATCAGGGAAGATGAACCTTATACGATAACGCATGGCTTCGGTTATTCGATTTTTGAACATTGTAGCCACGGGATTAAGCAACGGCTCACGCAACACGTTGACATGCAAGACAGTGTCAAGATCAGTATAGCAAGTATCAAGAACATGACAGGGAACAAAAAAAATCTATGTGTGACATATTATATCAGGCCGGTTCTCGGGGTAAGCAATCAGATTAGTGCACAGCATATTAGAACAAGCACCGGCGAATCAGGTTGCCTAATGGTTGAAAACCCCTATAACGAGGAATACCCCGGGCATATTTGCTTTATTGACGTTTCACAGGAAAAAAGAACCGTGCCAGGCGACAGGAAAGAATTTTTCGGAATGGGCGATATCGAATCGCCGGAATGCCTGAAGCGTGAATCGCTTTCCGGCAACGTCGGCGTCGGTTTTGACCCTTGTGCCGCCATACAAATAAAAGTGAGCCTTGAACCAAATGAAAGTAAAGATATTGTTTTGATATTGGGAATGGCTTCAGACAAGACCCAAGCAGAGACGCTTGCGCTAAAATACAGAGATATTAAGACAGCGATTGATTCTCTGCTACGAGCGAAAAGCTTCTGGATCGAAAAATTGGAACTTATTCAAGTCAACACACCATCACCGGCAATGAATTTTATGCTCAACGGGTGGTTGCAGTACCAGGTTATCGCTTGCCGCTTATGGGCAAGGTCCGCTTTTTATCAATCGGGCGGAGCATTTGGGTTTAGAGACCAGCTTCAGGATTGTTTGTCTATTGTTAAAACTTGGCCTACGTTGGCACGCAATCAAATCTTGCATCATACGAAACATCAGTTTTTACAAGGTGATGTGCAACACTGGTGGCATGAACCCAGAGGCTACGGTACACGCACGCGCATTTCCGACGACCGTTTGTGGTTACCTTATGTTATTGCCGAATACATCAGCGTAACCGGCGACAGCGAAATTCTTGCGGAAGAACGTTCTTTTATAGACGATGATTTGTTGGCGTTGTCGGAAGACGAAAGGTACAGCAAACCGCGTGTATCGGATGTAAAAGAAAGCTTATTCGAGCATTGTGTGCGTGCAATTGAGGTTTCGCTCAAGTTTGGCCGCAATGGACTTCCGCTGTTCGGTTCAGGCGACTGGAATGATGGAATGAA
>JAAYFA010000178.1 GCA_012728445.1 Clostridiales bacterium
AGATAATGGCAAGGTTGGATGCCGTTTCTCACTGCCTTTTTCGACCATTGTTGCATATTGACATTTCAAAGGTTAAAGGAGCTGCTTAACTTTAAAGTTTTCCACAAAAGCACTTTTCGGGTGCTGTTTTGTAACGGTCTGCCGCCCCCCCGTGTTGTCAAATTATAAATCAATACACCTAACGAAAGAGTTAGTTGAATTATTGTTTTATTGTTTTGAACAAACCTTTGTTGAACGGTTTCCTTTTTTTGACAATTGTGTAATAAATGTGATATGATTTTAATAATTTGTTGAAGAGAGGTAGTTCTGTGAAAGTTTCAAATAAAGCTATTACAGGATTTATAAAGGTTGTTGTTTTTTCATCTTTGCTTATTGCCATAATCCTTGTGGTATTGGTAAAAACTACCGTTCCAAAAACCCCTGCAACTACCGAGCAAGTGCGAGAGGTTTTGGTGACATTGGGCTATGAGCCGCAGGATATCACAAAACAGTTTAGCGAACTGGAATCAACCCTAAACCAATGCATTGCTATTCAAAAAAACGATATCCGTTTTGAATTTTATGATTTTAATAATTCAAACAGCGCAATTGATGCATATGGCGATGCACATTCGCTTATAATCCGAACGAAAATGGCTCTTCCACGTGTTCAAACACAGACAGACAAAGCAAATTATTCGATTTACACTTTAGAAGCAGCAGGAGAATACTCGGTTGCAATTCATGTTGGAACCACGGCAGTATATGCTTATTCAAATGCGGATAACAGGAATGAGATAAATAATATTTTGGATGCCATTGATTATCTGAAGTAAGATATTTTCAAAATAAAGGAGTATGTATATGTCTGAAAGGGCTTTGATACTTGTAATAGCTTTCATTCTTTTAATGCCTATGATTTGGTTAAGCTGCCGTTGGATATGGACGCTGGTATGCGAAGAAGCCGGGGTTACTAAACAGGAAGTGAGATTATATCGAATTAAAATTAACCGTGAAATGAATCCAAATCGTAAAGTTTATCCATGGATGCTTAGTCATTCTGAAAATCCAAAAAAGTTAAAAAGGCTGATAAGGCTTTATAATGCTTGCGTCATACCTAATTTGCTTCTCCTTTGTTTGGCATGTGCAAATTTATTTTCACCAAATGTTATATTTTATGGAATCCTTGATAGAGCGGTCATGGTGATGGCAATTTCTCCTCTCATTTTGAGCTTTTTGGGTGTAATCCATCGCAAAATTAAAAGCTAAGAACGGAAGGTTATCTTTGTCTTTTTATACGTCAATTGGTGAAGAGGTGATTCTATGCGTGCTGTAAAACCAGACCTTAAGGGTTTCATTAAACTTGGCGTTTTTCTTGTATTCTTAATTAGTTTACTCTGTATCGTATTCAAGTTGACTTATAATTATATAACCCCGGCTTCACCTGAACAGGTGTGGGATACCTTGGTTTCACTTGGCTATGAACCTTATGATTCAACAGCAACCTACATCAAGCAGGATTCAACTCTAATACGGAGCGTGACAATCCAAAAAGATGACTTGCGATTTGATTTTTTTATGTTTGATAATAAGGGTAGTGCCGCGAATGTCTTTAGTAAAGCCCTTTCAAATATCCAAGGGAAATATAGAGCAAGTCCCATGGTAGAAGGCGAATGGTATTCCGCAAACAATTACAAATATTCGTTAAAAGCCTCAGGAGTGTACTCAATTGCGATGTATGTCAGTTCGACAGCAATTTACGCCTATTGCGATGCGGAAAATCAAGAAAAGGTTGATGCAATTTTCGCAACAATTGGTTATTAATCCGACAGATCACCAAAAAGAAAGATTAAAATGGCTGATTTGAGAAACCCATACATATATATGGCAAAAATCTTACAACACGGGGGACGGCAGACTGTTACAAAACTCTTTAAAAACGGCACTAAAAATGATATAATAACCATAGCAAAAAGATACAGAAAAGA
>JAAYFA010000050.1 GCA_012728445.1 Clostridiales bacterium
AGGCAAGCCGTCAACCGAACAGTTAGATATATCGCTTAGTGTATTGGATGAGATTAATTCCAAAAGCGGGACGAACGCTGCAGATGGAACAGATTGCCGCAATTATGGCAATCCCCACGGTATAGCGGAGTTTAGAGCTATTTATGCCGAACTGCTTGAAGTGAGCCCCGACAATATACTTGTTGGCGGCAATTCAAGTCTTTCTATTATGTACGACTACATCGCCCAATGCATGACGCACGGCGCCGGCTCGACTCCATGGATGCTGCAAGGCAAAATTAAGTTTGCATGCCCCGTACCCGGTTACGACAGGCACTTTTCAATATTAGAATATTTTGGTATTGAAATGATTAATGTACCGATGCTGGACGACGGCCCGGATATGGATCTTCTGGAAGAACTTGTTAAAGACAGCAGTGTCAAAGGAATGTTCTGTGTTCCGAAGTATTCCAACCCCGAAGGCAAGCCCTTCTCGGATGGGGTTGTCCGCCGTATTGCCGCACTAAAACCTGCCGCACCCGATTTTAGAATTATTTGGGATAACGCTTACAGCGAGCATCATCTTTACGAAAAAGGCGATGAGTTACTGAATATATTTACGGAATGTGAAAAGTTTGGCAGTGAGGATATGATCATTGAAGTAGCATCTACTTCAAAAATCAGCTTTCCCGGCGGTGGCGTATCCATCCTGGTCGCCTCCGATAACAATATAGCAGCCATCAAAAGACGTCTGTCCATGCAAACAATTTGTCAGGACAAACTCAACCAATTGCGCCATGCCAATTATTTTAAGAGTGTTCTCGGCGTACGATTACACATGAAACGGCATGCGCGTGTGTTGGCACCAAAGTTCAAAGTAGTACTTGATGCGCTCGAAAAAGAGCTTGGCGGCAAAGGCGTAGCCGAGTGGAACAACCCCAACGGCGGTTACTTCATCAGCCTCGATGTCTTGGACGGTTGCGCCAAACGCACGGTGGAGCTGTGCCTGCAAGCCGGCGTTGTATTGACACCTGCCGGCGCAACTTATCCATACGGTATTGACCCGAAAGATTCAAACATTAGAATAGCTCCGACCTTCCCACCCGTTGAGGAATTAAAGGTTGCGGTTGACTTGTTATGCCTTGCGGTGAAGCTTGCGGCGGTTGAGAAGCTGCTAAAGGACTAATTAAAGCCGTTAATTAAGTGCCGGTTTCAATGTAAACCGAAATTCACACTAGTTTTTGTGCTTTGTTCTGGAATAATTGCAAAAACACCTTGATTTTCATTTTCACATAGTATATACTTCTTAAGGTTTCAGCAACGGGGTGTGGCGAAGTTTGGTATCGCGCTTGGTTCGGGACCAAGAGGCCTCGAGTTCGAGTCTCGACACTCCGACCAAAACAGAAACGTCGTCCAAATTAGGATGGCGTTTCTGTTTTTATTTTTATAATTAAATGATTTTTACGAAGCCGATTTTACGGTGGACATTATATATATTCTTGGTTATAATTATACGACTAATACTGAGCACTCATTAAAACCTGCCTAACAACTCAGCGCAAAAACCCATATCAAAGGTTTTGGTTTGATTTGTCAGAGGTTTTATAATCGGGATTAGTATAAGAATTTGCGGTAGACAATTTAATTCTTATGAAAGGAATTAATGTAATTATGTCTGAAACTCAACAGGAACTACCGGCATTAAGAATGTGGCGCCCGGATACGGAACTGCCTGTTTGTGTCCTCCCGCCGGGCTACCGTGTAAGACTGCTTGCAGATGACGAGGGTGAGGCGTGGTGTGCTTGCGTATTAAACGACATGGGTGTCGATAAAATATCACAGGAACTTTTTAAAGAAAAAATGTTGGATGATGTGAATGTTCCCGCAAACTCTATTTTTTGTATAGAGGATGAAAATCATATTCCGGTTGCAACGGCAACCGCCCAGTTAAAACTTGAAGGCGATGGACCGCATTTGCATATGGTTGGCGTGCGGGAAAATGCCAGAGGTAAGGGATTGGGGCTCCCGGTTTGTGCCGCTGCGGTGCAAAAACATCGTGACGAAGGCCGCGCAAACTGCTTTTTGTCAACACACGATTGGCGGTTACCCGCTGTTAAGCAGTATCTGAAGCTCGGCTTTTTACCTGTATTAAATCATGAATCCGTTCGCGGACGCTGGTCGGTTATATTAAAAATATTTAATATTCCATCCATACCCTGCGTTAATGAAGATTTATCACCTGCAGAAAACATTATCGCAGCGTTTTAAATGTTAAACTTGTTTTAAAGGCAAGGTAAGATAGTACGATCACTCTGTGTCAAATGCAAAGCGGTGGACTTATAAAAATCAGAGTCGACTGTATGTCACAACGACCGCACAATATGGCGTATTATAGCTTACAGGGGACGAAGGGCTGCTACGAGGCGCCCAGAGGTCTTGGAGACGATCATAAAATTTGGCCGGAAAGTATGGGCGGTGGTTTGAATAGCCCTCAATGGCACCCCTTATCCGAGTTTTATGACGAGTTTATGCCCGAGCGTTACAAAAACGCGAGATGTTATCGGTAGAATATTTTTGAGTTTGGAGGTTTAATAATGAGATTTGATGTCGCAATTATCGGAGCGGGTGTTGTCGGCTCGCTAATTGCCCGTGAACTGAGTCAATTTAATATTGATGTTGTGTTGCTTGAAAAATGTAATGATATGGCGATGGGCACGACGAAAGCGAACAGTGCCATTGTGCACGCAGGGTTTGATTCGGTTCCCGGTTCGCTCAAGGCAATCACCAACGTGGAAGGCGTTAAGTTAATGCCGGCGTTATGCAAAGACTTAGCCGTGCCTTACAAAAATATCGGTTCGCTTGTTTTAGCGTTTAACGATTCCCAAATGGCGCACCTGACAAAGCTATTGATCAGAGGCAATAAAAACGGTGTACCGAAGCTCAGAATCATTGGGCAAGACAAACTTCGGGAATTGGAACCGAATGTTAACATAAACGCACTAGGTGCATTGTGGGCCCCGACTGCGTCCATCGTTTGCCCGTATGAACTGAATATTGCGGCGGTCGAAAACGCAGTTTCTAACGGGGTTAAGTTTATACGAAATTTTGAGGTAAAAAGCATAAAAAAACAATCGGACGGCGCCTATATGCTCAGCTCCGGTAAAGATAAACTACAAGCAAAGTATATTATTAACTGTGCCGGCGTTTTCAGCGATACGGTTGCCGCCATGGTTGGTGACGACAATGTTGAATATAAAATTATCCCGCGCAAAGGCGAGTATTTTCTTTTTGATAAAACTGCGAACGGTCTTGTAAACACGGTTGTATTTCAATGCCCGACAAAAATGGGTAAAGGCGTTCTTATCGCACCGACAGTTCACGGTAACGTAATCGTTGGTCCAAATGCCATTGACATTGAGGACAAAGAGGATTGCTCCACCACAATACAGGGCGGTATTGAAATTATGACGAAGGCCAGGCGCTCCATCAGCACACTCAGCCCCAAAGAAATGATAACGGCCTTCGGCGGCTTAAGAGCACATACCGAGGGTGATGACTTTATTATTGAGAAAAGTAAGAAGAATAATAACATCATCCATGTTGTTGGCATTGAATCCCCGGGTTTAAGTGCTGCGCCGGCTATTGCGAACATGGTAAAAATGATGCTGTTGTCTATCACAGGAGAACTGGAAGAAAAGAACGGTTTTGACCCTGTTCGTCCGGCCCCGGTTCGGTTTAAAGACCTGAGCGATAGCGAACGACGGGAACTTGTGAAAAAGAATAAGGCCTACGGACGGGTTGTTTGCCGTTGTGAAACGATTACAGAAGGGGAGATACTCGATGCCATTCATGCGCCTGCGGGAGCACTGGATGTGGACGGAATCAAACGCAGGACGAGGGCGGGTATGGGGCGCTGCCAAGGCGGTTTCTGTGGTTCAAAGGTCGTTGGGATTTTGTCAAGAGAGCTGGATATTCCGCTTGATGAGGTAACAAAATTCGGCAAAGAATCAAAAGTTCTCCTTAAAAAAACGAAATAATTTAATGGTTTGACTTTTTTCAAACCGCTCAAACTTTCTTTTAATATGAAAGGCGAGGATATAAATATGCTTAACTATGATTTGGTGGTTGTCGGCGGCGGCCCTGCCGGTATGGCAGCGGCCTTAAAAGCAAAAGAATGCGGCGTGAACAGTATTATAATACTTGAAAGAGCCGAAACACTCGGTGGAATTCTTGAACAGTGCATACACACGGGCTTTGGACTGCATTATTTTAACGAGGAACTGTCCGGGCCGGAATATGCGTATCGGTTCATAGATCTTGTTGAACAAAATGAAATTGAAGTGAAAACGGATACGATGGTTCTCGGCATTTCTGCTGACAATGTTGTTACTGCGACGAACAATCAAGAAGGCATCATCTCCATTGCCGCCAAGGCGATTGTTTTGGCAATGGGATGCAGGGAACGCCCGAGGGGCAGCCTTAACATTGCGGGAACCCGCGCCGCGGGCATCATGACTGCCGGCACAGCGCAAAAATATGTCAACATTGACGGGTACCTGCCCGGTAAAAAGGTTGTTATTCTCGGTTCGGGGGATATCGGTCTTATTATGGCGCGCCGCATGACGCTGGAGGGTGCAGAGGTTAAAATGGTCCTAGAATTAATGCCGTATTCGGGCGGATTGACAAGGAACATCGTGCAATGCTTGGAAGATTATAACATACCGCTTAAACTGAGCTGTACCGTCATTGACATTCACGGCAGGGAACGCTTGGAAGGCGTCACCATTGCCAAAGTTGACAGAAATCGCCGGCCTATAAAGGGTACGGAGGAATATGTGGCGTGTGATACGTTGTTGCTCTCCGTCGGGCTGATACCCGAAAACGAGCTTTCGGCAGCGATGGGCATTGAAATTGACCCGGTTACCGGTGGACCCATTGTGGGTGAAAACAGAGAAACGACCCATAAAGGTGTGTTTGCCTGCGGCAATGTTTTGCATGTGCATGATTTGGTTGATTATGTAACGATAGAAAGCCAAATAGCCGGAGAAGGTGCCGCAAACTATATTTTGGCGCTGGAAGAAGAGGCTATTTATGTTACAACCAAAGGCATTGACGGTGTAAGGTATGTTGTGCCGCAGAGGATAAACATTAATAGCGATAAGGACGTTAAACTGTATTTCCGTGTCGGACAAACCTATAAAAACGCAAAAATATTTTTGGAAAACAACGAAGAAATTATTTTAAGCCGAAGAAGACCGAAACTTGCCCCCGGTGAAATGGAAGATATAACGATTAAAAGTGAAGTGCTTCGAGAGTTGCCGGTTAACAGCGAACTGATCGTTCGGGTGGAGGTATAAACATGAATAAAGAGATGGTTTGTGTCGCATGTCCCATAGGCTGCAGTTTAGTGGTTGAACTGGATAAAGCCGGAACAATATTATCGGTTGCCGGCAATCAGTGCAAACGCGGGAACGAATATGCGATAACTGAGTGCACAGCACCCACACGCACCTTGACCACAACCGCGAAAGTACTCGGGGGTATTACTCCTTTGGTACCGGTAAGGTCGGCAAAACCTTTGCCGAAAGGATTGCTTATTGAGAGTGTTAAGCTGATTAATGCACTCAAAATAAAAGCGCCGATAAAAATCGGAGATGTGCTTATTGCCAATGTTCTTGACAGCGGTGTGGATATAATTGCATCTAACAGTTGCCCTAAGATGTAGGGTAAATAATAAACGCCGCACATTCTAATTTGTGCGGCTGTTTTAGTATTATTTGAAGGCATCAGACGTTTGTGTCGACATGCCCCTGAATTCGTTGCATAATCATATCAAGAGCGACAATATTATGCCCGCCGTCCAGCACGACGATATCCGCATGGCGTTTGCTTGGCTCAACAAACTCTTCGTGCATGGGCTTCACGGTTGTAAGGTACTGATTCACCACGGAGTCTAAACTGCGTTTGCGCTCCTGTACATCTCTCAATATTCGGCGAATAATACGGACATCGGCATCGGTGTCAACAAATATTTTTATATCCATCATGTCTCTCAGCATCGGGTTTTGAAAAATCATGATACCTTCCACAATAATTACTCTGGCCGGTTTGATTTCTATTGTCAAATCCGAACGGTTATGAATCGTGTAGTCATAGGTAGGACAATTGACCGCCTCGCCCTTGCGCAGTCTTTTCAGGTGATAAATTAAAAGCGCAGTGTCAAAAGCGTTGGGGTGATCATAATTTAGTTTTGATCGTTCCTCATAAGTCAGCCCACTGTTCGCCTTATAATAATTGTCATGAAAGACAACGCTGATGCTGTTTTTAAACCGTTGGGCAATTCTTCCTGTAAGCGTTGTTTTACCGCTTCCCGTTCCGCCGGCAATTCCGATGATCATTGTTGTTTTCATGTTTTATCCTCCTGTTTCCTTAGCCTTTTTTAAGAATACCACACGCAACCGGATTGTTCAAGCGCTCGGATACGAACGCCCGGAGTAAACACCAAAAGCATCGGGTTTGTACGTCTTGTTTTTTATCACTAATATTTCGTTTTAGCCCAATCAAAAGGAGTAAACAAAAAATGAATTCAGAAAGATTAATCGAACGGTTTTTTTCTTATGTCAAAACGCCGAGTGAATCGGGCAACGAGGCAGCATTTTGCGAATTGTTGGAGGCAGAATTGCTTTCGCTCGGCCTGAGTGTCGAAAGGGATTGTGTGGGCGAATTATGCGGTTCCAACGGTTGGAACATCTATGCCCGCCTTGACGGCACAGGGGATGCGATGCTCTTCAGCGCACATACGGATACGGTAAGCCCGGGTATCGGTATTCAGCCTGTTGTGGAGCAAGGCATCATCAAATCTTCCGGCAATACTATTTTGGGCGCCGATGACAAAGCGGGTGTAGTCGCCGTAACGGAGGCGTTAAACAGTATTATTGAAAAAGGGAAGCCGCATCGAACAATCGAAGTATTATTTTCTATTTGTGAAGAGCCGGGACTTTTGGGGGCAAAACATGCCGATTTCAGCAGAATAAGAAGCCGTCAAGCGGTGGTTTTAGACAACGAGGTATTGGGTGAGATCATCAACAGGAGCCCTGCCAATATGGTTCTGAATTTTAAAATATACGGCAAGGCAGCCCATGCAGGTATGGCACCGCAAGAAGGCATTCACGCATTAAAAGCCGCAGCCAATGCCGTTGCAAATATACCTGTAGGTTATGTGGATGAAATTTCTGTTATGAACATCAGCAACTTTTGTTCACCCGGCAAAACAAATGTAATAGCCGACAAAGCGAGCTTCGATATGGAGATACGCTCGTATGAAGAAGACAGGCTACAGCAACATATGGCAGCGTGCGAACAGGCTGTTCGGCATGCCTGTGAAAGTGTGGGCGCAAGCTATGAGATGGTGACCGACCGCCATTCCGATGTTATATATGTTCCGGAAAACGCTGCTTTAATTACAGAGATTAAGGCGAAGTTAAAGCAACTTGGTGTTGAAGGTAAAATCACAAAATCTTTTGGCGGCAGCGATGCCACGTATCTTTTCGCGAATGGTATTGAAGTTGTTAATCTGGGAATCGGTATGCAATCGGTTCATAGCTCCGAAGAACATATATCGGTCTCTGACTTGGAGACAACGGTACGGCTCGTGGAGTCTTTGATGGAATCTGCAAACTAAACAGGATGGTTTTAAACAGAGAAAGGAAGAATAGAAATGTCGGCTTTTGAAACAATCAAATTACCACGCGCTGCAACACCCGAAGAGGTCGGCGTGTCATCAGAAGCTGTTTTGGCGCTGATAAAGGATATTGAAAACAGCGAAGCCGAAGAGCATGGGTTTATGATAATTCGTCACGGTAAAGTCGCTGTGGAAAGTTTCAAAGCCCCTTATTCGTCCGATCAGCCCCACATCCTCTATTCGGTGAGCAAGGCGGTAACGGCAACCGCAGTCGGGTTCGCTGTAGAGGAGGAACTGCTGTCACTCGACACTAAAATTCTCGATATATTGACCGAGTACCGCCCTAAAAAGCCGGATGAGAAGCTGGAAAAAATAACCGTTGGACATTTGATGACAATGCAAGCCGGCAAAATGCCCAATGTGTTGGCGAACAAAACAAAAAACAAATGGCTCGATCATTTTTTTGACGGAAAATGGATTTTTGACCCGGGTGAGGGCTGGGAATATATCAACGAAAATATATTTTTGTTGTGTGCCATTCTTGTGCGGGTGACAGGGATGAGTGTAACGGATTATTTAAGCCCACGCCTTTGGGAACCCCTGGGGATTGAAACACCGTATTGGGAAACCGATCCCAACGGCGTAGAGTCCGGCGGATGGGGATTATATTTAAGTGCAGAAAGTTTAGCGAAGTTCTGCCTTTGCTACCTCTACCATGGCCGATTTGATGGGAAACAAGTGATACCCGAAGAATGGGCAAAAGTTGCCGTGCTCAACCACAAAAAATCTATAAACGAAAAGTTGCCGGACGGTGAGGACGGCTATGGGTACTGCTTTTGGATGACCAATGGAGATACCAAGAATTACAGAGCGGAAGGCATTTTTTCCCAACTCGGCTTAGTTTTTGAAGACAAGGATGCCGTCTTCGTAACCCTTAGCGGGGAAATGAGTGCGGGCAAAACACATCGCTATATTTTTGATAACTTTCCACGTGGTTTTGTTGACGAAAACCCCGATGCGGTGACGAACGTTGAATTGCAAGCGGCTATCGCGGCAAGGAAAATCATACCGCTGCCGCAGATGCCACGCAGCGCAATAGAAACCATGATTGAAGGCAAAAGGATTCATGTGCGTTTCAATAAAATTCTTAACCTTTTTGGTTTTCCGATGAGTGTTTTGCCGCTTGCTTCAACATATATGACAAAAGACAGGGCAGGCAATATCAACAATGTTGTATTCCGCTTTTTGCAGGACGAATGCAGCATGACCTGGACAGAAGGAGACGAAAAAAACACGGTGCGCTGTGGAATGGACGGTCGGTTCTTGCAAGCACCTATTCGCCTTGCTTCAACAAACTACAACGCTTATTCTTGCGCCGCATGGACTGATAAAAATACGCTTGAAGTTTGGATAATGCCTATTGAGAGCATTGGGAAACGAATGCTGAAGTTCCGGTTTAACGGGAAAAAGGTTCGCATGACTCCATCTACCAAGCCGGATTTTTCCATTATGATGAATTCTTTGACGGGCGGCGTGGCCGATATTGTAAAAATTAAAGCGTTGGCCTTCTTGGTTAGAAAAATCATGAAGGTGTCAGAAAAAATAATCGAACCTGTCCACAAAGGCAGAATAAAGTAATGTAATGCAAAACAGAGCATGGCAAAAAGGACTCATCCATAACTTGGTGAGTCCTTTAAAATTGATTAAGCGGGAGGCTTTTTTCTGTTATCTTTCTTCTCGAAAATAGGTGACGCCGCAGCCTGCAGGCTGTGCGTTCTCTCTGCTTTTGCGAACAGAGGTAATAATTAACACAAGGGTCGTCAAAACGAAAGGCAACATTTGATAAAAAGCAATCGGAATATCAATGACGCTTGCCGGAACATAGTTGACCAGCGAATTGAAAGCACCAA
The DNA here is from genome assembly GCA_012728445.1 of Clostridiales bacterium. Taxonomy (GTDB): domain Bacteria; phylum Bacillota; class Clostridia; order Oscillospirales; family Acutalibacteraceae; genus UBA1447. The sequence continues at coordinate 9,571 of JAAYFA010000050.1, forward strand.
AAATAAATGCGCCCAGAATTGCTTTGGAGGGGCTCCAGCTGACAAAAATGACCAAGGCCACTGCGATCCATCCACTGCCGTTGACAATGCCGCCGGGCTGCCAACTGCCGTTGGCTGTAATAAGCGACATATAGGCGCCGCCAATGCCACAAATTCCGCCACCGACAACAATATTGATATACTTCAGAAGGGTTACATTAATGCCGGCCGCATCGGCGGAAGACGGGTTTTCACCAACAGCGCGCACATTTAGGCCGATTCGTGTGCGCTTATAGTAGATGGCGCAGATGATCGCCAGAATAACGCTTAAGTAGACAAGGGGATTATGTTGGAAAAGTAGTTTGCCAATATAGGGGATGTCGCTTAATATCGGTATGTGGATGTGATTTAAAGAAGCGGCAAATTTTTCCGAAACCTTTGGCGCACCGCCTATCTTGCTTGTCATTGCGTATCCCATGACGATTGAAAGACCGATGCCGAATGTCGTGAGTGTTAGACCCGTGACGTTTTGATTCGCTTTGAGTGATACAGTAAGGATTGCGTAGATCAGTGCACCCAAAGCCGCAAATCCGAATGCGGCAAGAATTGCAAGAATAGGGCTTTCCGTTTTATACGCGGCAAAAAAACCGGCAAATGCGCCCATCCACATCATTCCCTCCACGCCGAGGTTTAGGTTCCCGACCTTTTCGGAAAGAATTTCACCAACGGTGGCAAAAAGCAGGGGAGTACCCGACAGTATGGCGGCATACAAAAAATTAATAAACATATTGTTCATGCGTTTGCCCTCCTTTTGCCGAGCACGAAACTATACCTGACGAAAAATTCGCAACCTAGGAAGAAGAAGAGGATAATCCCTTGCAAAACGCCGGTTCCGGCAGAAGACAGACCAAGTTCCGATTGCATCACGCCACTACCCTTTTCAAGTATACTGAAAACAGCGGTAACAAACGTAATCACAAAGGGGTTTAGCTGAGCGAGCCAAGCGACGGTAATGCCTTTAAAACCCACACCGCCGGCAATTCCTGCGGAAAGCGTATAGTCAATACCGGCAACTTGTATCATGCCTGCTATGCCACAGATGGCACCGCTGATGAACATGGTGCGCAGCACGATCTTTTTTACATTCATTCCTGCGTAATGTGCTGTTGCTTGGCTTTCGCCGACCACGCTTATCTCGTACCCTTGTTTGGTATGATTAAGATAGATGTAAACAACGGCAATGAGCAATACAGCGAAAATCCACCCGATATGAACACCGCCCAAATGCGTAAGCCTTGCGTTTGTATCAATTTGAGCAATACTGGCAAAACCCGGTGTTGCGCGCCAAGGTCCGCTTTCTAAATATCGGATGACATAGAGTGCTATGTAGTTGAGCATTAGTGTAAACAAGGTTTCGTTTGTGCCAAAACGAACTTTAAATATAGCAGGGAGTAAACCCATAAGTCCGCCGCCGAGCGCCCCGGCAACAAACATAATTACCAATAAGATTGGGCCGGGTAAAGTGCTGTAATACAACGCAAAGTATGTAGCAAAAATTCCGCCGGCTATGACCTGGCTTTCTCCGCCGATGTTCCAAAACTTCATTTTAAAAGCAAAAGAAAGACCGAGCGAAACGATTAGCAGCGGTATGGCAATATTGATGGTGGCCTGAATGGACGACAGTGGGTTTCTCTTTGAGCCAACAAAAGCGCCTTTTAAGATTAACCTGTAAGCGTCAATCGGGTTTTTACCCATCGTCCAAATAAAAATACCGCCGGCTATGATTGCAAGCAAAAAAGCAAACACACGCAACAATAAGACTTGCTGCTTTGTCAGTTCTTTTCGTTTGACAATTCTGACAAACGGTTCTTGGCTATTCCCCATAAGAACAGGAGACTTATTATTCATTGATCATCAGCCTCCTCGAAATTCTTTTCTCCCGTCATCATCAACCCGATTTGTTCTTTGGTGACATGAGCAGCCTGAACGATGCCCATTACTTCTCCGTGGCAAAGAACCATAATACGATCGCAAAGCTCCAGTAAAACGTCCAAGTCCTCCCCGATGAAAAGACCCCCCACACCGGCTTG
>JAAYFA010000308.1 GCA_012728445.1 Clostridiales bacterium
GATGAGGAAGTTTTTTTCGGATTTTGTTTCCTCAAGGGTAAATCAAAAACTATAAGCCTAACCAATTTAATTCAAAAACCGAGAAAATATTTTTTAGAACTCCCGCCAGCTTATTGCGGGAGTTGTTGACTTTTCTCCAGGGTATGGCAATTAAAATAATATGGGCCTTTCATTTTACTAATCGGAGAATTAAAAGTATAATCGAAAGATATTAGTAATAGTTACTAAAAAAATTTACAAAGATTTTACAAATATAAATGCCATATTTCTTGCATTAGATACCCAATAGTCTATAATTGATGCTGATAGGTTGTTTTACAAGTATTGAAAACAAGCTAAAAATCAAGAAGATAAGGGGATTTTATGGAAAAACAGCTTAAAGTCGGAATTATTGGTGGCGGCGGTATTGCAAATGGCAAGCATATGCCCAACCTTGCCAAAAACAAGGATGTCGTGATGGTTGCGTTTTGCGATATTATCGAAGAAAAAGCCAGTGAGGCAGCAGTCAAATACGGTGTGGAGGGTGCAAAGGTTTATACCGATTACAAGAAACTGCTGAAAGACGAAGATATCGATGTCGTCCATGTGTGCACGCCCAACCGCTCGCATAGCTTTATCACGGTGGCGGCGCTCGAGGCGGGCAAACACGTTATGTGTGAAAAGCCGATGGCGAAAACGTATGCCGAAGCAAAAAAGATGTACGATGCTTCCGTGCGCACGGGGAAAAAGCTCACCATAGGTTACCAACAACGCTGGAGAGGCGATTCCCTTTATCTCAAAGAAGAGTGCGAAAAGGGCGCGCTTGGTGATATCTATTATGCTAGGTCAGTAGCCTTGCGCAGAAGGGCAGTCCCTACTTGGGGTGTTTTCCTCAATGAATACGAGCAAGGCGGGGGCCCGTTAATCGATATTGGCACGCATGCGCTTGATTTAACGCTTTGGATGATGGATAACTATAAACCCAAAATGGTGGTCGGCACTACTTTCAAAAAGATGGGCAAGCAGACACAAACAGCAAATGCCTGGGGTGACTGGGACCCGGAGGAGTTTACGGTTGAAGATTCCGCTTTCGGCTATATCGTGATGGAAAACGGCGCAACCATTGTGTTGGAGTCCAGTTGGGCGCTCAACATTGCAGACCCCAATGAGGCTGTGATGATGCTTTGTGGGGACAAAGCCGGTGCCGATATGTTCGACGGGCTTCGTATCAACTATGTTAAAAACAACCGCCAAGTGATTGAGAAGCCGGACTTCAAGTCCGGCGGCGTTGCGTTCTTCGAAGGTTCCTCCACATCGCCGGCTGACCTTGAATCCAGAGCGTGGATTGATGCCGTTAAAAATGACAAAGAGGTCAGCACCAAACCGGAACAGGCACTTGTCGTCACACAAATCTTGGAGGCCATTTACAAATCCGCTAAAACCGGCAAACCGGTATATATTACGGATTAGGCGGAACTGATATTTGGAGGGAGAAGAATGATGAAACTCGGAATTATAGCCGAACCCGACCAAAAAGGGTTTGACCTTGCTTTAAAGTATGGGCTTTCATTTATTGAGATATGTAAGAATGTCGGCTGCGATACGGCGGTTCTTACCGATGAATTGCCTGCCATCAAATCGCTTTGTGCCAAGACCGGCGTTGTAATCGGGTCCGTGGGCAGGTGGGGGAGTGTGAAATTCGACGAAGAAGGCAAACTCATTGATGAGGAGCTAAAGGCAAGCCATACGCTTATTGATGCCGCATCCGAGCTTGAAAGCCCGGTGTTCAATACAGGTGTGAACTATGTTGAAAAACTTTCAAAGTACGAGAACATCATAAGGACGATGGATTATCTCCACACCTTGATGGAATACGCAAAACCGAAGGGCGTTCAAGTGGCGGTTTATAACTGCCACTGGAGCAATTACATTGTTGACCCTTTTATGTGGGAGATTTTCCATGGCCATATGAAAGACCTCGGCATCAAATATGACCCGACACACTGCATCAATGATGGCAGCGGGGATTATCTGGGTGAGATGAAGGATTGGGGCAGCCGTTTTGTCCATGTCCACATCAAAGGCACAATCAATGTCAATGGTGTGCATGTTGACGACCCTCCTGCGGGACTTGACCAAATTAACTGGGGAACGTTTATGGGCTTGTTGTACAAGCACGGCTATGACGGGAACCTCAGTATTGAGCCGCATTCAAATACATGGAGAGGGCGCCTCGAAGAGCCGGGTATAGAATTTACCACAAATTATATTAAGAAATTACTATTATAAGGAGAAGATAAAATGAAGAAAGCAATACAACTCTACAGCATCAGAGACCACATAAAAACCGGTGACGATATGCTGAATATGCTCGGTGAAGTTAAGAAGTTAGGTTTTGACGGCGTGGAATTTGCCGGGTATTTCGGCCTTTCCGCCGAGGTATTGAAAAAAAGGCTTGACGAGTTAAAACTAAAAGTTGTCGGGACACATATGGGTTTGTCAAACTATCTGCCGGAAAAAATTGAAGAGACAATCAAATTCCATAAGATCATCGGCTGTACAGACATCGGCTTAGGCGGGGCGCCGACAAGACCGGGTAGTATTTTAAAACACACCTGCTCAGTACTCAAGGATGCAAACGAAATAGCCGAAAAGGAAGGAATGCGCGTTTATTTCCATAACCATTCCGAGGAGTTCAAGCCTCTGATGCGTGGCACCGTGCCGATGGACGAAATCAAAAAAGCCTGCTATTTGGAACTTGACACCTATTGGAGTGCTTGCGCAGGGATTGACAATTATAAATATATAACGGAGAATGCCGACAGAATTATCCATATTCACCTCAAAGACGGAATAGACCATACGCCAAAAACGCTTGGCGAAGGTGATGCAGACCTTGCAACGGTTATCAAGACGGCGAAGAAAATCGGATTGAAATGGATTATTTTGGAAAACGACAACCCGACCCCGACAGGGCTGGAAGATGCTGCGCGCAGCATGGAATATATGAAAAAGAACATCTAATTTTGAAAGGATGGAAACCCAATGAAACTCGGCGTATTTACTTGCCTGTTAGGCGACCTACCGTTTGAGGACGCGTTGAAATACTTTGCGTCTTTGGGCATTGAAATGATTGAGATCGGCTGCGGAGGATATCCCGGCAACGCGCATGCGGACCCGGAAGTGCTGCTCCGTGACGAAGAAAAGTTTTCTGAATTTAAAGCGCTTACCGCAAAATATAACCTTGAAATCAGCGCGCTGAGCTGCCATGCCAACCCGGTTCACCCGAATAAAGCCATTGCCGCAGATTTTGACAAGGCGATACGAGATACGATTTTGTTGGCGGAAAAGTTAGGGATAAGCAGAATTAATACTTTTTCCGGTTGCCCGGGGGACTCTGAAGGTTCAAAGTACCCGAATTGGGTAACTTGCCCTTGGCCCAACGACTATTCCGAAATATTGGACTGGCAATGGAACGAAGTGTTGATACCCTATTGGAAAGATTTGGTCAAATTCGCCAAGGCGCACGGTGTTGATAAAATCGGTCTGGAAATGCATCCGGGCTTTAGCGTGTACAATACGGAAAGTTTACTGAAGCTTCGTGCGGCCGTCGGGGATGAAATCGGAGCAAACTTTGACCCGAGCCATTTGGTTTGGCAAGGGATGGACCCTGTTGCGTGCATACGTGCACTTGGCCCCGCCATTTTCCATTTTCACGCCAAAGATACCAAGATTGACAAGTATAACACCGCCGTCAACGGCGTGCTGGACACCAAACCATACACCGACGAGCTTAACAGGTCCTGGATTTTCCGCTCAGTCGGTTACGGCAACGATGCCTCCTATTGGAAAGATATCATCTCAAATCTGCGCTTGGTGGGCTATGACTATGCTATCAGCATTGAACATGAGGATAGCTTGATGAGCCAAAACGAAGGGCTGACCAAGGCGGTTGCGCTGTTAAAGGACGTACTGATTACGGAAGATGTCGGAGACGCATGGTGGGTTTGATCGATTTATACAAATAAGTACAGGAGCTTTGATAAAATGGGGAAAAGCAAAAAAATTGGTACCGCAGTCATCGGTTACGGTGGTATGGGCGGATGGCACACCGATAAAATAAAAAAACTCAAGGGTGCCGAGTTAATAGGAATTTATGATATTCTGGATGAACGGTGCCGACTATCGGAACAAAAGGGCATGCATGCTTTTTGTTCAAGGGAAGAGCTGTTGAGTGACGACAGGATTGACCTCGTTACCGTGGCAACGCCTAACGACTTCCATAAAGAAATAGTTATTGCGGCGCTGGAGGCCGGCAAAAATGTGATTTGCGAAAAGCCGGTGGCTTTGAACAGTGCCGACCTTGAGGAGATGATCGCCGTCGCAAAAAAAACGGGCAAGCTCTTCACCGTTCACCAAAACAGGCGCTGGGATGAAGATTACCTGAGTGTGAAAAAGATAATGGAAGACAATATGCTCGGCAGAGTTTACAACATTGAATCCCGCGTTCAGGGTGACCGGGGCGTTCCCGGTGACTGGCGTAACACGAAGGCACAGGGCGGCGGGATGGTGTTAGACTGGGGCGTGCACCTTCTCGACCAGATATTGATGCTTAAAGCGGAGCAAAAGCTCGTTTCGGTTTATGCACAGCTGACCAGCATCACCACGGATGAAGTGGATGACGGGTTCAGGACGATGCTGAGCTTTAATGACGGCACAACCGCCTATGTAGAGGTAACAACCAGCAACTTTATCAAGTTGCCGCGCTGGTATGTTTTAGGCGAAAACGGCTCGGCGGTGATTGAAGACTGGGACCTGAATGGTGAGATTGTAAAAGTGTCCGATTGGGAAAACCGCGATGCAGTACCTGTCCAAGCCGGAGCGGGTTTAACAAAAACCATGGCACCGAGAACCGATGATACGATCAAAAAGTTCAAGTTGCCAAAAGTGAAAGCTGATTGGGGTCAATACTACGACAATGTTATTGCCGCTTTGAATGGCGAGCAGGAGATATTGATTACACATGAGCAAGTAAGGCGCTCCACTAAACTGATGGAAGCCATCTTTGAATCCGCCGAACAGAATAGTGTAGTCAAGTTTGAGAGCTGACTTTCAAGTATGAAAATACCGCCCTTTCAGTATCCAAGTGGATGTTGAGAGGGCGGTTTTATTTGCGTTTTAAGTTTTAAGCGGAGGTGTACGTAAAGGCAAAACAGTGTGACCTGATCCTCAGCTTGAAGAGATCTTGCCTGAAACTGTAACCTCTCATCACTTGGTCGCCGACACGGATCGTGTTAATATATCCTGCGCTGTCTGCGTCTATAATTTTAATCCATTCTGCAGGATTGTCTTGAAGCGTTATTTTTTTACTGCTGAATTTTGGGTTGCTGTTGTACTCGTCCACAAACGCTTTGATTTCGGCGGCAGAATAGCTTTTGCTCGACTGAGATACAGATTCCGGGCTGCTTACCCCGCCTTGGAGGTAAGGAACTGTGCCTCCCCATACAGACGCCGAGGAAACGGTTTGCCCCGCCGCAGAGGCGAAGTAAAAGGCGGTTATTGGGCTCCCGTTATGGACAAGGTATTTGCCGGCAACTTCGTTTACCGCTTTCATCACATTGGAGTTTAGGTCCAAGTTAAAGGTGGTTGAGTAAGCGTGCTGTCCGCCGGAGACATTGAAACCGTAGCTTTTTGCAAAGGTATAAGCGGCAACGGTTTGTGCTTTCAATGCTTCGATAGGCGAGCCGGTTCCTATTTCCTGGGCAACGGTTCGGGCAAGGTATTCAATCAGTTCGATTGAATTACCGCCATAGGTCACGCGTTCCGGTAAGTTCGTATCATCTAAAAGTGTAACGCCCGGCGTGTAGTAATGCAGCAGTATTTTATCATAGGTCCAACCCTGTCTTGCGTAAGATTTTGCGCCTTCTTGGCTCATCCCAACCCCATGCCCGTAGCCCTTCACACTAAAAGAAAAAGTACCGGCATACTGCGGGGGGATGATTAGCGCTGTAGTTGTCGTTGTAGTCGGCGCTGCTGTTGATGCTGCCTTGGTTGTAACGACTGCCGTTTGTTTTGTTGTTGATGGTTTAATTGTGTCGCCAGTGTATTTTGTTGTGTTCTTATTTTTTGTTGTATTTTGTGCGGAAGCTACGGTTGATGCCGACGTTTCTGTAATGAACTCCTCTTCGGAGGCGGCGTAAGAGGGTGCTTGTTCCAAAAGCGAGAGCAAATACTCCGGGTCATAGGCGCTGTCTTGCGTCGTTTCACTTTCCGAGGAGGACTCGTTGGAACCTGGTAGAAATGCTGACTCTATTGTTTGCGTTTGACTTGTGGCGGGATTCTTGCCGGAATATTCCTTTACCGCATTTACAAGGCGGCTGCCGAACAAGACAATCAAGATGCAGATGATCGCGGCAATTAAGCCGGAAATAACAAGCTTGATGGCAAGGCGGCTTCGGTCTCGTTTTTCCTCCTCGGGGATATCCGCATTTTCTTGAACAACCGGAAAACCGGAAAAACCGCTTGCGTCCACATAGTCACTGACCATGGTAAACAGCGTTTCAACTGCGGCGGCGACGAGCTGGCGGGCACTTTCCCCGGGCTGGGCATACACTTTTGCCACGCGCGCGCGCAGTTTGTCAGCAACCGTGACCAGGAC
>JAAYFA010000266.1 GCA_012728445.1 Clostridiales bacterium
GTACAGCCCAGCACCCTTGCCTTCAATGAAAAGAGCTGCATTTACAGCGCCGGAGGCAAAGATCTGTTTGCTCCTTGCGCTGTGGCTTAAAGTAATGATTTCGTCGTGCCCTGCAAAAATGATGTCGTGTTCGCCGGTTATGGTCCCACCGCGCACAGCGTGAATGCCAATTTCGTTTTTGCTGCGCTTTTCTCTTTTTAAGTGACGGTCGTATTCATAACAAGGTTGTTCACGAAGTTCTTCTGCGATGGCGTCGGCGAGCATCAAGGCTGTGCCGCTGGGCGCATCCAGTTTTTGATTGTGGTGCATTTCAACGATTTCAATGTCAAAACTATCGCCCAAAACTCTAGCGGCTGTTTGAGCAAGCTCTTTTAAGAGACTGACACCAATAGACATGTTGGCGCTAAAAAAAATCGGGATGTCTTTAGCTGCGCTATGGAGCAATTGGATTTGAGCGTCGTCCAGTCCCGTGGTAGCAATTACTGCGGGTAATTTTTGTGCGGTGGCATATTGGAGCAAGTCTTTAAGCGCCGACGGATGAGAAAAATCGATGATGACATCAACCTTGCCTTCAAATTCGCTGGCGATGCCGAATACGGGAAACTCTGCGGAAGTATTGCTGCTCGTGTCAATGCCTGCAACAATTTGACAGTCTTTACGTGCGGCAACGCATTGCGCGACGGCACTTCCCATTTTACCGTTGCAACCGCTTAACAATATACTTGTCATAATCGAAACCTTTCTTGTCGCTTGTTCTGTTCTTTCAACCACCGGTGTATCAGACAAGTCCGTGTTTTTTAAGTGTTGCGTTTAACTTCGCTCTGTTCTTCTCGTTCAGTGGCGCCAGTGGCATTCGGCAAGGTCCTACCGGCCAACCCATCATGTTTAACGCTTCTTTGCAACAAACAGGGTTTACGTCAACAAACAGATCATTGCAGAGGTCTAAAAACTTTATCTGCAACGCGGCACTGCCCAAGGCATCGCCCTCAAGGTACTTCATGGCGATTTGATGTGTTTCCAAAGGCAGAATGTTCGCAATGACGGAGATAACGCCTTTCGCGCCTAGGGACATAAATGCCGTAATTTGGTCATCGTTCCCCGTATACATAGCCAAATCATCTCCGCACAAGCTGATTGTTCTCGCAAGCGCCGAGATATCGCCATTCGCTTCTTTTGCACCGACAATTTTAGCATGACGGGAAAGCTCATAATAAGTTTCGGGCAGGATGTTCATGCCGGTTCTGCTTGGCACATTATAGGTAATGATAGGCGTGCTGACTCTGTCGGCAATGAAATTGTAGTGCGCAATCAAGCCATCTTGTGATGTTTTGTTATAATAGGGGGTAACGATCAAAAGTCCATCAACGCCTGCCGCTTCCGCTTCGTTCGAAAGTTTAATGGCATACGCGGTGTCGTTGCTCCCTGTTCCCGCAATAACGGGTACTCTGCCCGCAACATAATCAACGGCGAGCTTAATCGTTGCGGCGTGTTCCTCATGGCTCAACGTCGAGCTCTCTCCCGTGGTGCCGCATATGATAATTGCATCTGTGCCATTTTCAATTTGAAAATCAATCAATTTTTCCAGCAATTCGTAATTGACATTGCCGTCTGTTGCAAATGGCGTAACGATTGCAACACCGGTTCCTGTAAATAAAACCTTTTTCAAAATATTTCATCCCTCTCTTAACGTGTGCGGAAAAATCATACAGTTAAGTTAATTTTAAAAAACTGCAGGTTATTAATCCATATATCCCTGTGCACAGAGTTGTTCGGCCATGAGCACAGCGCCTCCGGCTGCTCCTCTGAGCGTGTTGTGCGAAAGGCAGACAAACTTATAGTCATACTGGTTGTCTTCTCTCAGGCGACCGATAGAAACGGCCATACCGCCCTCTAAGTCACGATGAAGCTTGGTCTGCGGCATATTATCCTCTTCAAAATAATGTAGGAACTGTTTTGGTGCGCTGGGCAGTTCTAAAACTTGGGAGACGCCTTTGAAGTTCTTCCATATACTTAGTATTTCTTCTTTTGCAGGCTTATTCTCGAAACGCACAAAAACCGCGGCAAGGTGGCCGTTGGAAGCGGGCACTCGGATACACTGGGCGGTAAAAGATGGTGAGTCGGCACAGATTATTTTGCCATCCTCAATTTTTCCCCAGATTTTCAGCGGCTCTTTTTCGGACTTCTCTTCTTCCCCGCCGATATAGGGGATTACATTGTCAATCATTTCAGGCCACGTTTCAAACGTTTTTCCGGCGCCCGATATCGCTTGGTAGGTGCAAACCAAGACATCTTTAACGCCAAATTTTGAAAGCGGATAAAGTGCCGGCACATAACTTTGTAAAGAGCAATTTGACTTTACGGCGAGGAAGCCTCGCTTCGTACCAAGTCTCGCTTGTTGGAACGGAATAACCGTAGCGTGCTCGTCGTTGAGTTCCGGTACAAGCATCGGTACATCCGGTGTAAAACGATGAGCACTGTTGTTTGAAATAACAGGGCACTCCGCTTTTGCGTAAGCTTCTTCAAGCGCCTTGGTCTCGTCTTTTGGCATATCAACCGCACAAAAAACAAAATCAACCGCAGCGGCTATTTTGGCGATGTCCGCCGAAGCGTCAAGGATTACGATATCTTCCATGTTCTTTGGCATGGGTGTCGGCATACACCAACGTTCGCCGACTGCGTCTTTGTATTTCAAGCCCGCGGAACGAGGACTTGCCGCGAGTGTAACAACGTCAAACCACGGGTGGCTTTCGAGAAGCTGAGCAAACCTTTGCCCGACCATTCCCGTTGCTCCGATAATACCGACTTTAAACTTTTTCATATTCAAAACCCTTTCAGAAAATAATACATGAGACTCAACATTAATGCGCAATTACTGTTCCACAACACAATGAAGGCGCCCGGATAGAAATAACGGTTGTAATACACTTTGCTATGCCATATAATAATAAAGCCAACCGGCACAGCGTCAATCTTGCTCACAGTAGCAAAACATAATAAGTAAAAAAATTATATCATTCTGAAGTATTCAAGTCAAACACTTTTATGCTTCATTTTTCGGAATCAGAGGTCAATAAATGAAGAAAAGCCAATTTTACTATAATTTGCCTCAGGAATTGATAGCGCAGCAGCCGCTTGAACCAAGGAACAGCTCAAGATTGCTCGTTGTCGATAAAAAGACCGGGGAGATATTTCACAAAAAATTTAATGATATTTTCTGTTGTTTGCAGTCGGGGGATTGCCTTATCTTGAACGATACAAGAGTTTTGGCGGCGCGACTCTATGGACAAAGAGAAGATACCGGTACGGTTGTCGAGTTTCTGCTTCTCCATCAAAAAAGTGCGGACACATGGGAAACGTTAACCGGACCCGGCAAACGCGCAAGGAAAGGGACAAAATTCAGCTTCAACGAAGGCCTTTTAAAATCGGAAGTACTGGATGTATTGGATGATGGCAATAGAGTGGTCAAATTTTTCTTTGACGGCAATTTTTTTGAAATTTTGGATAAGATAGGCGAAATGCCTTTGCCTCATTACATAACCGAACAATTAGCCAACAAAGAGCGCTATCAAACCGTTTATTCCAAAGAACTCGGCAGTGCCGCTGCGCCGACAGCCGGGCTCCATTTCACACCCGAAATGTTAAACCAAGTCAAAGCGATGGGGGTCGAAATCGGCTTTGTCACGCTGCATGTCGGGCTCGGAACATTCAGGCCGGTAAAAACGGAAAACATTGAAGACCATAACATGCACGCCGAACACTATTTTTTGCCGGCGTCAACTGCTGAAATAATTAACAAAACAAAACAAAACGGCGGCAGGGTAGTGGCCGTTGGTACAACCTGTTGCCGTACCCTTGAATCGGTGTATGCTGAAAAAGGCGAAATCCTTGCGTGTGACGGATGGACGAACATTTTTATTTATCCCGGCTATCGGTTTAAGTGTATTAATGCGTTACTGACCAATTTTCATTTGCCCGAAAGCACACTGATCATGCTTGTCAGCGCTTTTTGCGGCTATGAAGTGACCATGAAAGCCTATGAGGCCGCAGTTAACGAAAAATATCGTTTTTTCAGTTTTGGGGATGCAATGTTTATTGCGGACTTATAAAGAATACGCTATATACAAATGATTAATGGAGAACCAAATGTTAAAAATTATTAAAAAATCAGGTTTTGCAAGGCGCGGTGAGTTCGATACTGTTGACGGTACAATACAAACACCGGCTTTTATGAATGTGGCGACACAAGGCGTTATCAAAGGTGCAGTTTCAGCGTATGATTTAAAGGATATCGGCGGCCAAGTTCAGCTGTGCAATACCTATCACCTCCATTTACGCCCGGGCGATAAGCGAATAAAAGAGCTGGGCGGGTTGCATAAATTTACCGGCTGGGACGGCCCGATACTGACCGACAGCGGCGGTTTTCAAGTTTTTTCATTGGCGTCCCTGCGTAAGATTAAAGAGGAAGGGGTGTACTTTTCTTCTCATATTGATGGCAGACCTATATTTATGGGACCGGAAGAAAGTATGCAAATAC
>JAAYFA010000197.1 GCA_012728445.1 Clostridiales bacterium
AATAACTTCATAAACGTCCCCGTTTTTCAGTTAAAGATATTATTTTGTTCGACAATTTTCATTATTTATGATATAGTAAAATAAATTCTATTGAGGAGGGGTAATCTTGAAAACCGACAAAAAGATTCAGGAACTGGTTGATTCATATGGCGACTGGTTTTTGGATGAAAAAACCATGGCAAAAGGGAAGATGACATCCGCTTTATACCCGTACGACAACATATTTTCTCCCCTAACCATAAACCGTCTAACTGTAAAAAATAGGCTGGTTATGGCACCAATGGGCAATATTTCCATGTGCGATGAAACAGGGCGCCCGAAAGAGAAGATGATCGCTTACTTTGTCGAGCGTGCAAAAGGCGGCGTTGGTCTTATTACAACGGGCCTTGTTCCTGTCACATTTGGAATTGACCCTTCACTCATTGAGCTTGGAGACTTAACGTATTTCCCCAGAATTGACCGTAGCCGCACCGTTTTTGCCGGCTGGCGGGACTTGACCGCAGGCGTTCATTCCTTTGGTTCACGTATTTTCTTACAAGTAACTGCAGGACTTGGCAGGGTAGGCAATCCGCAGTGCCTGACTAACCAGTACAAGTTGCCCGTTTCCGCATCCTGGAACAAGAGCTGGTACATGCCTCAGGTGCCTTGCCGTGCGTTGAGTGGACTTGCCTGCAATAAAATAATCAAAAATATTGGTCAATGTGCTGCAGACAGTAAAGCGATGAATTTCGATGGAATTTATTTGCATGGCCATGAAGGTTATTTGCTTGATCAAATGACAAATCCTGCCTTTAATCGCCGTAAATTGGGCCGTTATGCAGACTGGCAAGCGTTTGGAATTGACACCGTAAAACATATTCGTGAGCGTACCGATAAAAACTTCCCCATTATGTACCGCATCGACTTATCGCTCGCACTTAACGAAACTTACGCTGATAGAATGAACAAACCCGCACTGAAGAAATTTAAAAACGGGCGCACCATAGAGATGACGCTGGACTATATGAAAAACTTGGTTAAAGCCGGCGTTGATATGTTCGATGTAGACCTGGGTTGTTATGACAATTGGTGGCTCCCCCACCCACCCGGTTCCATGCCCCCCGGATGTTTTTTGGATATTGCCAAAATCACCAAAGAATTTTTTGAAAAAAATCAAATTCTTTCAAACGCCGGAGTCCCGGTACCTGTTGTTGGCGTTGGCAAACTCGGCTATCCTGACCTTGCCGAGCAGGCATTACGTGACGGAATGTGCGACATGGTAATGCTTGGCAGACCCCTCTTGGCAGACCCGGAATGGCCAAACAAAGTGCGAACCAATAACGTTGATGAAATATGCCCCTGCATCGGATGCCAAGAAGCTTGCCTAAATGAGTTCGTGGAAGGTGGGCATCCCCAATGCGCCGTGAACCCGAGACCCGCGTTTGAAGAAATCTATCCAGCAATCCCCATGCAAGCAGAAAAACCCTGCAAAATAGCAGTCGTCGGTGCGGGTCCGGCAGGCATAATATGTGCCATAACTGCTGCCAAGCGCGGGCACACCGTTGACCTTTATGAAAAAAGCGACAAAATCGGTGGCAGAATAAATGCCGGCAGTATTCCCGGTTTTAAATTAGACATCTCAAATTATCTGATTTACCTTAACCACATCACTGCCGAAGCCGAAAAAAAATCACGTTTCAAACTTCATCTAAACACACAGGCAACGCCTGATTTGATTAAAGCCGGCAATTATGACAAAGTTGTTGTTGCAGCCGGTACAAAGGATGCCGTTTTGAACCTGCCGGGATACGAATCCGCCAATATTGTTCAAGCTGTCGACATCTTTGTGTATCCAAATCTTGCAAAAGATGCTCGTCATGTTGTTGTCATCGGCGGTGGTGTTGTGGGATGCGAAGCGGCTTATTTCTTAAACAAAGAACATGGCAAGAAAGTAACCGTAGTGGAAATGACGCCCTACCTGAT
>JAAYFA010000128.1 GCA_012728445.1 Clostridiales bacterium
GCTCAGGAAAAAGCTGGATCAAATAATTGGGATGAACCTCCCCATAGATGTTATTGCAACAAGTCACGGTGCCCTTTGGCGGGACAATCCAACGCAAATAATCGAAAAATATGTTGACTGGGCAAACGATTATCAGGAAAACCAGATTACGGTTATCTACGAAACCATGTGGAATGGAACGCGCTTGCTGGCCGAAAAGATAGCGGAAGGAATTGAGCTGGCCGATAGCGACGTGGTTGTTAAAGTATTCAATCTTGCGAAGAGCGACCACAACGATTTGATTACCGAAGTGTTTAAATCGAAAACTGTCGTTATCGGTTCACCCACTGTTTCAAACAGCATCTTGCATACCATGGCCGGGTATATTCATTTTATGAAAGAGATGAAGTTTAAAAACAAAAAAGCCGCCGCGTTTGGTTGCTATGGCTGGAGCGGGGAGTCCGTAAAAGTCATCAATGAATTATTGACGAGTGCAGGGTTTGAAGTTGTAAACGAAGGCTTCAGGAACCAATGGAACCCGGCTACCGACATGCAAAAAGCTGCTATAGATTTTGGCAAAACAATGGCCAAAGTCTAAAAAAGACAATCTGCCGTTCTTTAACATGCAAGAGCGTTAAGATGACGATGAAAATGAAGTGAATTGTCATGACGAAGCTCGGCAGATTGCTCCCTGCGGGTTTGACCCCGGGGAACTAAACTGCTATAATGTAGCGGTCAAATTGAAGAAAAAAGGGTGTGGAGTAGTGGATAGCAATCCTCGAGGTCGATTATGCGATATTGACCCGCGGTGTAAAACAGTTCAACGGAGCGGCGTTTTTTACGGGCTGTTATCCATTATGCACGACTGCTAATGGCCAACTTGTCCCGATACGAATACCGATTATTAAACCACTGAAAACAGTCGAGTTTTTAGCTTTGTTTTAATGAACGGGGTTCAGTGTTATATAAAACGCCACCTTGCAGGGGCGTTTTTTTATTGCCTGTGTTGTTTTTCACCGGTTGACATGAAGAAATTGAAAAGGAGTGGTCCCGGTGAGGCTAAAATTTAGAAACAGAACAAAGATCAGTAAAGAAATTCAGCAAAACAGGCTTGAAACCGAAGCGAATATCCGTACTTTTGCTTTTCTGACGCAAGAGGAGCTGTTTGACAGCCTGTCTGCTAAACAAGCGGGCTTCACACAAGAAGAGGCGGAAGAAAGGCAAGACGAATTTGGGAAAAACATCATTACGGTAGGCAACAAGAATACACTGTTCCATCGGATTAGAGATTCTATCATCAATCCGTTTAATGTTATTCTGCTTCTTATTGCTGTTATCACCTTTTTTACGGATGTCATAAACTTGAAACCCGGTACGCCACCCGATTATAATACCGTTATCATTATTTTATCCATGGTGTTCTTGTCGGGGCTGGTTGCTTTTATTCAGAGCGAGCGGTCCAATACAGCAGCCGAAAGTTTGTCAAAAAGAATTTCCAACAAAGCGGATGTCTGGCGGGATGGGGAACTAAGCTCAATCCCAATGGATGAAGTTGTTCCCGGGGATATTATCCGCCTTTCGGCAGGCGATATGCTGCCGGCGGATGTACGGTTTTTGTCAGCGAAGGATACTTTTGTTGCACAGTCGGCCTTGACGGGGGAATCAAACCCCGTAGAAAAATTCAGAGATATCCATGACAACTCGGACGGTTCGCTTACGGATCTAAGTAATATTGGCTTTATGGGCTCACACATCGTCAGCGGTAGCGCCTCTGCCGTGGCGCTTACAACCGGGAATGAAACTTATTTTGGCTCCATGGCAAAGTCACTTTCCGGCGACCGGGCAAAAACCAGTTTTGAACGCGGCGTAAATTCAGTCAGCAAATTGATTGTTAGTATTATGCTCGTGACGGTACCCATCGTGTTGTTGATTAATGCATTAAAACCCGGTGGCAGCTGGGCGAGTGCGCTGCTTTTTGCAATCAGTATAGCCGTCGGGTTGACACCGGAAATGCTGCCGGTCATTATGACCTCAACACTTGCTAAAGGCGCGGTTTCCATGTCCAAACACAAAGTCATTGTTCGTACCCTTGGCGCCATACAAACCTTTGGCGAAATGGACGTGCTGTGCACCGACAAAACCGGTACTCTGACCGAAGACAGGATTGTGCTGGAAAAATATATGAACCTCAACGGCGAGGACGACCCCCGTATTCTTCGTCATGCGTATCTCAACAGTAAGTTCCAGACAGGGCTTAAGAATTTGATTGACCTTGCGGTTATCAATCGTGCCACTCAGAAGGGGCACGAAAACATTATCGAGAATTATACGCTGGTGGATGAAATTCCTTTTGATTTTTCACGACGCAGAATGAGCGTTGTTTTGACAGATAATAACGGAAAGCGTCAACTCATCACCAAAGGTGCTGTGGAAGAAATGGTAGGCATCTGTTCTTTTGTAGAAAAAGACGGACTTGTTTTGCCAATGGATGAAGAACTAAAGCGTTCCGCCCTAGATATTTACGAAAAACACAATGCCGATGGCCTTCGCATGATTGCAGTGGCACAGAAAAACGATGTCCCCGAAATCGGTGCTTTCGGCGTTACCGATGAGAAGGATATGGTCTTAATCGGCTTTATCGGCTTCCTCGACCCGCCCAAAGAAAGCGCAAAAGCGGCTATAGAAGCACTGTATGACCATGGTGTGCGCACCGTTGTCTTGACGGGGGACAGTGAGGGCGTGGCGGCGAAGGTTTGCAGCAAGGTGGGCATAAAAATCTCTCCGCTGCTGACAGGCGCGGATGTGGAGCGGATGGATGACACGGCACTGCTGGAAGCGGTAGATAATTGCGATTTATTTGCCAAACTGTCGCCGTCGCAAAAAGAAAGAGTTGTAAAAGCTTTTCAGACAAGAGGGCATACGGTTGGTTACATGGGGGATGGCATCAATGACGCCCCTGCCCTGCGTCAAGCGGATGTCGGTATTTCCGTAGACAGTGCCGTTGACATAGCCAAAGAAACTGCGGATATTATTTTGCTGGAAAAAGATTTAATGGTTCTTGAAGAAGGCGTTATCGAGGGACGCCGTACTTTTGGGAACATCATAAAATATATAAAGATGGCGACCAGCGGCAACTTCGGCAATATTTTTTCTGTTATTGGGGCCAGCATATTCTTGCCCTTCTTACCCATGTTGCCGGTTCAAATTTTAGCACAAAACTTGCTGTGCGATTTTTCACAGCTGGGGATGCCCTTTGACAGGGTGGATGATGAGTATATTAAAAAACCCCGCAAATGGGATACGAAAAGTATAAGGTCGTTTATAGGTTATATGGGGCCGCTCAGCTCCATATTTGACATCTTGTGTTTTGCGGTATTGTGGAAGATTATGGGGTACAACACGGTGGGGCTTTCACCCTATTTCCACGCCGGTTGGTTTGTATTCGGCACGGTATCACAGGTGTTGGTTATTCATATGATCAGAACGGCCAAAACACCCTTTTTACACAGCAGGCCGTCTGCCGGCTTGTTGACGTCCACCTTGGTGGTTACCCTTGTTGCAATCGCAATAGCCTTCACGGACCTTGCGACCTACCTTGATATGATGCCTCTGCCGCTGAGCTTTGCGCCATGGCTGGCACTTATTCTGGCAGGGTATTTCCTATTCACACAGCTGATTAAAAAGTTTTATATCCGTCAACACGGCGAATGGCTATAGGTCACGATTGACACACGGAATTGTTGCGTATATACTTTAATAAAGTAAATTAAGCCTTAATATTACAGCTGACCGGGACGCGGCGTTTGTGAAAAATCATACGCACAAGGCCGGCACCCGGACAAATGTATTGGGAATAAAACAAACATTCTGTAGAAACGAGAAAGGAGACAAACAAAAATGAAAAAATATCTGTGTATTCCATGCGGCTATATTTACGACCCGGCAGAAGGCGACCCCGATGGCGACATCGCGCCCGGTACTGAATTCGAGGATATCCCGGACGACTGGGTGTGCCCGATTTGCTTTGTTGGCAAAGAAGATTTCGAATTAATTGAAGAATAGGAGAAAAATAATATGAGTATGTTTTGTTATCAATGTCAAGAAACAGCCAAAGGCACCGGCTGTACAGTCCGCGGCGTATGCGGCAAGAATGAGGAAGTTGCAAAGCTTCAGGATTTACTGATTTACACCTTGAAAGGCATTTCGGATATTGTTGTCAAAGGCAAGCTTGATGTCACTAGCCTTGGCGCCACAAATTATGAGGTGCTCAGCAGCTTGTTTACGACCATCACCAACGCAAACTATGACGACGATTCGCTCGAAAATCAAATCATCAAAATGATTGCTATGCGCGATGAGCTGAGGAAGTCTGTCACCGTCGCTGATTTGCACGACGCCGCCACCTTCACTGTGGACTCCAGAGCCGCTATGTTGGCAAAAAATGACGTCGCCGGCGTTTTAGCAACAGAAAACGAAGATGTGCGCTCGCTGCGCGAGATGATCGTTTACGGCCTGAAAGGCATCGCCGCTTATACGGAACACGCGATGAATATCGGCAAAGAAAACTTTGCAATCAATGCATTTGTGTATGAAGCTTTAGCGGCAACGCTTAATGATAGCCTCACGGCAGACGACTTGGTCCAGTTGACGCTGAAAACAGGCGAATACGGTGTGCAGGCAATGGCGCTTTTGGACGAAGCCAACACAACAAGGTTCGGTAATCCCGAAATAACGCAAGTTAATATTGGTGTTAGAAAGAATCCTGCCATCCTTATCTCCGGCCATGACCTGGTCGATTTGGAGCAACTCTTGGAGCAGACAAAAGGCACCGGCGTGGATGTTTACACCCACAGCGAGATGCTGCCGGCTCATTCGTATCC
>JAAYFA010000087.1 GCA_012728445.1 Clostridiales bacterium
CATTGACCCGGAGCGGGAATATACACCGCTCGTTAACGCATTCGGGGGTGAAATCATCCGTATCTCTGCTACTTCAAACGCTCACATCAACGCAATGGATATTAACAGCGAATACGGTGACGGTGCAAATCCGGTTATCTTGAAGTCCGAATTTATTTTATCTCTGTGTGAGCAACTGATTGGCGGTCAAAGTTTGGGCGCAAAACAAAAATCCTTGATTGACCGATGTACCGCCAATGTCTATAAAGATTATATCCAAAGCGGCTATACGGGCAGAACCCCTACTTTGCAGGACTTCCGTGAAGAACTGTTACGGCAAACCGAACCGGAAGCGAAAGAAATCGCCCTTGCCATTGAATTGTTTACCGATGGCAGCTTGAATACTTTTGCAAAGTCTACCAATGTAAATGTGGACAGCCGCCTAATCTGCTATGATATTCTTGATCTCGGCAAACAGTTACAGTCCATCGGCATGCTGGTGGTATTGGATAATATCCTCAACCGCATTACCGCCAACCGCGCCAAAGGCCGCAACACCTATATTTTCATAGACGAGATATACTTGTTGTTCCAACACGAATACAGCGCAAACTTCTTGTTTACTTTGTGGAAGCGTGTCCGCAAATACGGTGCGTTTTGCACGGGTATCACTCAAAACGTGGACGATATGCTCCAGAGTCATACCGCCCGAACAATGCTTGCCAACAGCGAATTTATTGTCATGCTCAACCAAGCCGGGACTGACAGAATTAAGCTGGCAGAGCTTTTGAATATCTCCGATCTCCAAATGTCGTATATCACCAATGTGGATGTTGGATGCGGACTGATTAAAGTAGGTGCGGCACTCGTACCGTTTCAAGATAAATTTCCGCGCCATACCAAGCTGTATAAGTTGATGTCGACTAAAATGGGTGGAAAGTTATAGGTTTATGGGTAAAGCAAAAGCCGGAGGGCAGAAATGTCCTCCGACTTATTTACATCACCTTTTAAGACAAATAAATTTTTCGGGTTGCAATAGTATCACAAAACACTCGGTCATGCTCAACAAAAAGCAAAGTAGGTTTATAAGTCATAATCAAATCCTCAATTTGTATTCGTGAAAGCACATCAATGTAATTGAGCGGTTCGTCCCATATATAAATATGGGCTTGTTGACAGAGACTACGGGCAAGCAAAACCTTTTTCTTTTGTCCTGCGCTGTAATCTTCCATATTTTTATCGAACTGAACACGAGAAAAGTCCAATTTACGAAGGATAGTTTTAAACAAGGTTATGTCAATCTGCTGAGAATTTGCGTATTCGTCTAAATCTCCCTTGAGAAATGAAGCATCTTGAGGTACATATGAAATAACCAACCTGTTTCCAATATTGACTTTGCCGGTGTGAGGTATGGCTTTGCCATTTATCAACTTGAGAATACTGCTCTTGCCCGACCCATTACTGCCCAAAAGAGCTATCCGTTCACCTTGTTCGACCGAAAAGCTTATATCCTTAAATATTTCGTGTTCGTCATATGAAACCGCTACATTATCGAATGATAGTAAGCGTGAAGTATAATACGATAACGGATGAATTTTCAAGATATCAGCGGTTTCAATATTTTTTAACAGCTTGGACTTTTCTTTTATGCTATCTTGTTGTCGCTTTTCTGTAGTTTTTGAGCGCTTCATCATTTTGGCGGCTTTATGTCCAACGAAGCCTCTATCTGCTTTCAAGCCTGAGTTTAGGTTGTTGTACTTACTGCGTTCCACCTTGTCTGACCAGTTTGCAGTGCGTAAAACTGATTCCTGTAAACGGTTTATTTCACGGCCTAGTTGTTCGTTTTTTGCCTGTTCAAAAGCGTCCTGATGTTTTTTTTGCTCCCACCAGACAGAGAAGTTTCCATTTATTATTTCGATATTGCTTTTGTTGATGGATAGCGTGTGGTCGGTGCATTCATCAAGAAACACTCTGTCATGGGAAACCAGAATAAAGCCTGATTTACTATCCAGATATTTTGCTACTGTTTGCCGTGCTTCCATATCAAGATGATGGGTCGGTTCATCAATCAGCAAAAAGCTATTTTCACGTAGAAACAATCCGGCCAATAGAGCCTTTGTTTGCTCCCCATTGGATAATGTGTAAAAAGGACGATATAAGGCATTTTCATCGACAGCAAGTTTTGACAGCTCTCGCTGTATTTGCCACAACAGTGAATCCGGCGCAATTGCCTGTAAAACATCCAAAGTATTCTTCTCTTTATCGGCAACAGGAAATGGGAAATACTCAAATCTTACACTTGCGTATATACTGCCGCTGTATTCATATTTTCCCATCAACAGATTCAAGAATGTTGTTTTTCCACGTCCGTTTCGACCATGAAGTCCCAACTTCCAATCGGTATCAATCTGAAACGAAACATTTTCAAAAATATTATCGTAACTGCCGTCATAGGCAAAGGTTAAATTAGAAATGCATATCATGGACATAAAAAAATCCTCCTCCATTGTTGGAAAAGGAACACAAATACTCATAAAATGCATAAAGACAGAATGTCTTTGCATCTATACGAATATTCAATAACCAAATCCAACGAAAACTTAGCCCGATTTTCATCGCGCCTCATGTGTCTGTTTGTTTTCGGAATAGGTTATTGAATAATCATTCTTTCGCCTCACTTTATTAGAATGATAATAGTATAGCAAATCTTTTCAGTTTTATCAATAGTAAGTTTGTTAAGAAACACTGGTTACTGGTCGGAACTTATTTTTTATCAAGAAAGGAAGGTCAAACCCATGTCAAAAGAAATAAAGATTCGCACGGATATCAAAGATATTAAGGTTCTTGATAAGGCGGCAAGCGGAACAGCTCATGTTAAAAATGCTTTTATCCGCTCTAAGGAAAGCGTGGAATCGACACAGGATACAGGCTATCATTCGCCGTCCGAATATGCTTCCGATAACATATCGGGCAAGGCACAGGGTGCCGCCGAAGAAGCCGTCCATCACTTTGGAAATCCCCATAAGAAAGCGGCTGAAAACATCAATAAGGCAAAAGAGCGGTTTTCAGAAGCAAGAAAAAACTTACCTAAGCATCGCAGACAAGCAGCGGAGCAAGCTCAAAAGACGGCCGATTATGCCAAGGAGACTGCCGACATCTTAAAGGGCAAAGCCGAGCGGTTGCAGAAATCGGCTGAACAAGCAAAAAAGGCAGTTACAGATGCCAAGCGCTCTTTACAGCAAACCCGACAAGCAGGGCGAAAATCCATTAAAACCCTAAAACAGTCGGGAAAAGGCGCTAAGGCAACCGGAAAAGACACCATAAAGACGGTTAAAAAGTCAATCAAAATCACTGAACGAACCGCAAAGGCCGCAGTTAAGACAGCACAGCATACCGCTAAGGTTACCGGGCAATCCGCAAAGGCCGCCACCAAGTCTGCAAAATTAGCGGCCCAAGCATCCAAAGCAGCGGCAAAGGCGGCTGTTACCACGGCGAAAGCCGCTGTCAAAGCTACCGCCGCACTTGTGAAAGCAACAATTGCTGCTGTAAAAGGATTGGTTGCACTTATCGCGGCAGGTGGTTGGATTGCCGTGTTGGTCATCATTATTATCTGCCTAATCGGGCTATTAGCCGGTTCTGTTTTTGGCGTGTTTTTCAGCGGGGAGGACAGCGGATTAGTGGACGGACGCACAATGACCGCAGTTATATCTGAATTAAATACTCAGCTATACGACAACATTGAGGAAATAAAAAGCGATAATGCGCACGATGTATTGGAAAGGGATCCGATTTCAATTCACTGGCCGGAGATACTTTCGATTTATGCCGTTAAAATTAATACGGATTCTGAAAACCCCATGGAAGTTGTTACTCTGGATGATAACAAGATAGAGATATTGGAAAGCCTTTTTAACGAAATGATTTCGCTTTCCCATTCTATTAAAACCGAAACACAGGAACAGACAGTCGAAGATGAGGATGGGAACGAAACGACTGAAACGATAGTGGTAACCACTCTGCAAATTACACTGTTACAGAAAGGTGCATCTGAAATGGCGGCAGAGTCTGGGTTCAGCGACACGCAAATAGAACAACTTCAAGAATTGTTAAGTCC